>JBOHWH010000185.1:0-5623 GCA_050736695.1 Binataceae bacterium (SeqCode)
GCTTGGAGGGAATTTCGACGCCGGCGCGCTGCGGCAATATGACGCCGCCGCCGTGGACGATGTCGAAGACGGTGACGGCCTCGCGCGGCTCGCCCTTGGTGTAGAGCGGATAGCCGCCGAGATTGACCAGGTAGAGCAGGACGCCGATCGCGAGCAGCAGCGGAATCGCGATGCGAGGCTCGGAAATCGCGGCGAGGAAACGCATCGCCGGCGACGAAGCGGCGGACCGCGCGTCCCCGTCGTTTAGACGATTCTCGCGCGGCATGATCTCCGGTACGACTTCGCGCGCAATCTCTTCGTTATCGTTCATTTCCAAGTAGCCGAGGTCCGACTAACATACCGGCAGCGGCATCGCCGCGCGAGGTTCCTTGCGCGTGCGAATTGCCGCCCATGCAACAGGAGTGAATCGAGATGAGACTACAGGACAAGGTGGCGATTGTTACAGGATGCGCGCGCGAGCGCGGGATCGGGCGCGCGATCGCGATGCGCCTGGCGCGTGAGGGCGCCGACGTCGTTGCGAGCGACTATTGCCGATCGATGGCGGAATATCCGGACGCGAAATTCGGACAGATGGAAGAACTCGAGGGCCTTGCCGCCGAGATCCGAAAGCTCGGCCGCCGCGCGATCGCGATCAAGGTCGATGTGACCGACGAGGCCGAAGTGTCCGCGATGGCTCAGGCGGCGATGAAGGAATTTGGCCGCGTCGATATCTTGTGCAACAACGCCGGCGGCGGAGTCGGCGGCGGACCCGTAGTGCAGCAGACACTCGATTCGTGGAACAAGACCGTCGCGATCAACCTGACCGGCACCTTCCTGTGCGCCAAACACGTCGCACCGAAAATCATCGCCGGTGGACGCGGCGGCAGAATAATCAATACCGCCTCGATCGCTGGAAAACGCGGCGGCCCGATGATGGCGGCGTACAGCGCGGCCAAGCATGGCGTAATCGGACTGACCCGCAGCCTCGCGCTCGAACTCGGCCAGTTCGGAATCACCGTCAACGCCGTATGCCCCGGCTTCGTCGAGACGCAGCTCTTCGAGGGCCTCATCAACATGGTCGGCTCGACCCGTAACATGAATCGCGAGCAGGTGCTCAAAACTTTCGTGTCGCAGGTGCCGATGGGCCGGATGGAGACCGGCGACGACGTGGCCGACGTGGTCGCGTTCCTGGCCTCGGCCGACGGTGGCTACATGACGGCGCAGGCGCTCAACATCTGCGGCGGTGTCGAGTGGCATTGAGCCGCGCGATATAATCGTGCGCGGGTATGCCTGCACCGAATCACGATAGCGACGTTGCCGCACCTGTTGTGCTCGTCGTCGAGAGCCGCTCCGCGCACGAAACGAAAGCGTGGGGGCGCAGGCTTGCGTCGGTCCTGGAGGGCGGCGAACTGCTCGGACTGATCGGCGAGCTCGGCGCGGGCAAAACCTGTTTCGTCAAGGGCATCGCGCGCGGGCTGCATCTCGCTGAAGAGGACATCCTGAGCCCGACCTTCACGATGATCCAGGAGCATCCCGGCCGCCTGCCGTTGTTCCATATCGATCTGTACCGGCTCGACGCCGCGGGAATCGACGACTTGGGCCTGCGCGAGTATTTATTCTCCGACGGAATCGCCGCCGTCGAATGGTTCGAGCGCCTGACCGAAGGACACGACCTCGAGCATCTGGAGGTCCGAATCACCTACTCGAGCGCCAGCATCCGCCGAATAGAATTCACCGCCGCCGACCCTCGCCACCGCGAAGTCGTCGCCCGCCTGCGCCGCTTCGCGTGACCCTTCGCTGCGCATGGCACTCCTAGGCGCCGGGCGAAGATGCGGCAGGCGTCGGGGCAGCGGCGGGGGAGTTCGCCGGCGCCGCGATTTCCGGCGGTTCGGCGGGCGCGGCCGCTGGCGGGGACGAGGCGGTGACGGTTTCGGTCTGCGAACTCGCGACGGTCACGCTGGTGAGCGAATCGTTCTTGAAGCAGAACCATACCGGTTTCTTTTCGTTGCGCGAGAGCGATTCGGTCGGCGAAAGAACGATCTCCGCAAGTCCGATCGTGAAAAAATCGGCGGCTCCTTCGAGCACCGCAATCGGCACTTTGACCGCGGTTCCATAGCCGTGAAGGTAGAGCAAATGGAGATCGCAGGTATCTCCATTGGCAGCCCTGGTGGTGGTTATCGGAACGTCGGTCTGCTCGATGACCGCCATGCGGCTTTGTCCGGGCGTGAATTGAGCCAGATCAACGGGAGTAGGCCGAGTCGCCTCCATGTACGGCGAGCATCCGGCGGCGATGCATAAAGAGAAAATCGAATAGCGCAAATATTTTTTCATAACGCTGATGAGGTCTCGCGCGCGGAATCAGACACGGAAGAATTAGGCCCTGATGAGGATCCCGTTATCGGCACAGTTCCCGTGCAGAGATAGAGCGGCTCGTAGCCAAAGCTGAGTACGCTGACCCGGAACTGCCTCGAGTGCTGCACCATCTTGACGTCGGCGCGCGCCAACTCGTCCATCGCCGACTGACATCCGTCCAGACTGTACCCCGATGCGGAAACAACCCGCTCCCTGGAAAGCGGGTCCACCCGAACCCCGTCCCACGTGCTGCACCCGATAAGCGGCAGCAACATCAGGCTCAGCAACAAGATGCGGGTTGCGGTCTTGGTCGGCGTCATCGCGTTTCGGATCGCAGTGTAAACAGAAAGACAACTCGGTGAGCAAGACTCTTGACGGCCACCATACCCGCGTGTGGCTGCCGCGCGAGGAATCCCCATCTTTCCCTTCGCGCCGTCCTTTGACTCCGCCAGTAGCGGTCGGCGGCTCGCCGGTCTACGCGCTGCGTCAATCAATCAAGCCACTAAACTCCGGCCGAGACCCTCTTGACTCACGCGATCGAGGCTCTGTGATCCGCGATCTTCGCCAAAAGATCAAGACTCAACAGAAGCACTGCGATGCTTTAGAATAGATCGCATGAAGGCGCCACCAAATCCTCTTGCGCGAATCCTCGCCTTTCCGAGGGCGGTCGCGAGCGTTGCGTGCGTCGGGGCCAATACTCGATTCGCCTTCCAGTCGCCGGATCGTGAAATCCGCCGCTCGTGCATCCCGGCCGCCGCTGACCGATCGCGGCCGGCAAAGCCGAAAGATCGGATCGAACCCACGCTCGAAGTGAAAACCTCAATCATCTCGCGGGAGAATTTTTCGAAGCCAACAGAAAAATGAACTAACCGAACCCACCGATTTCCAGGCGGCGTTATTTTATCGCGCTCCACCCACGCCGGCAGTCGCGCGACCGCGGCAGAATCAAGGGACTGGTTTGCGCCGCGAATTCCGAACATAATCTTTGTTTACCCCGATTTTTTCGAGGCTTGTGTGGCGCTTATCGTTCAAAAATACGGAGGAACCTCCGTCGGCTCTGTCGATCGAATCAAGGCCGTTGCCGAACGCGTCGCGCGCGGCCGTCGCGCGGGCGACCGCATGGTCGTCGTAGTCTCCGCGATGGCGGGCGAGACCAATCGCCTGTTCGAGCTCGCGTCAGAGCTGAGCGACATGCCCGATCCGCGCGAGACCGACGCACTGGTCGCGACCGGAGAGCAGGTCTCGGCCGCGCTTCTGGCAATCCGCCTGCACGCGATGGGGTTGCCGGCGATTTCGTTTCTCGGCGACCAGTTGAAGATCGCGACCGACTCGAATCACGGCAGCGCGAGGATCAAATCGATCGAATGCGAGCGGGTCGAAAAGGAGCTTGCCCGCGGCAACGTGATCGTCGTCGCCGGCTATCAGGGCGTCGATGCGAACGGCGATATAACGACGCTCGGACGGGGCGCATCCGATCTGACCGCGGTTGCATTGGCGGCCGCTCTGAAAGCGGATGCGTGCGAAATCTACACGGACGTGGATGGCGTTTACACCGCCGATCCGAACATCTGTCCGAATGCGAAAAAGCTCGGACGCATCTCCTACGATGAGATGCTGGAAATGGCGGCGCTCGGCGCGAGAGTCCTGCAAGGACGTTCGGTCGAGCTGGCCCGCCGCTACAATGTTCCGCTCGTAGTCCTTTCGAGCTTCACGGACGCGGAGGGCACCTGGGTGGGACAAGAGGATCGATCCATGGAGGACGTGCTGGTTTCCGGCGTAACCCTCGACCAGAACCAAAGCAAGATAACGATCGCGGGAGTGGCCGATCGGCCGGGCCTCGCGGCGAAAATTTTCGGCCCAATCGCGGCGGCCGGAATCGTGGTCGATATGATTATTCAGAACGCCAGCGAAGACGGCCGCACCGACATGACTTTCACCGTCGGCCGCGACGATTTGCGCCGCGCGCAAGATTTGGTCAAGAAGATCGCGGGCGAGATTGCAGCCTCGGGCGTGCGCCACGAGGAACAGGTCGCCAAGGTCTCGATTATCGGCGTCGGGATGCGCACGCATGCGGGCGTCGCGGCGCGGATGTTCGACGTGCTGGCGGCCGAGCGAATTAATATCGAGATGATTGCGACCTCGGAGATCAAAGTCTCGGTTGTGGTCAACGCGAAGTATGGAGAATTGGCGATGCGCGCGTTGCACGACGCATTCGTCGGCGGCAGCCCCGGCGCCGCTCCGGCGGAGTCCGTTTAACCGATGGCGGCCACAAAACATATCCAGGTTTACGACACCACTTTGCGCGACGGATGCCAGTCCGAAGACGTCTCGCTCACAATCGCGGACAAGGTTCAGATCGCGCAGCGGCTCGACGACATGGGCTTCGACTATATCGAGGGCGGATGGCCGGGCTCGAACGAACGCGACGCGGCGTTCTTTACCGAAGTCAAGAAGGCCAAGCTCAAGCACGCGAAGATCGCGGCGTTCGGATCGACCCGGCGCGCGGGCGTCAAGGCGGCGCAGGACCGCAACCTGCAATTACTGTTGCGCGCCGAAACTCCGGTCGCGACGATCGTCGGCAAGACCTCGGAGTTCCACGTGCGCGAGGCGCTGCGTATCTCCGAGCAGATGAACCTCGAGATCCTGAACGACTCGATTGCGTACCTGAAGAAGCACGTTGACGAAGCGATCTTCGACGCCGAGCATTTCTTCGACGGTTACTTCACGAATCCGGAATTTACGATCGCATGCATCAAGGCCGCCGATGACGCCAAGGCCGACTTGATCTGCCTGTGCGACACCAACGGCGGCCGCCTGCCGCATGAAATCGAGGCCGCGGTCAAAGCCGCGCGCGCCGCGGTCGCCTGCCCGATCGGAATTCATTGCCACAACGATTCCGAAGTCGCGGTGGCGAACACGATCGCCGCGGTCGAGGCGGGCGCCGTGCAGATTCAGGGCACGATCAATGGCGTTGGCGAACGCTGCGGCAACGCGAATCTGGTTTCGATCATCGCCAATCTGCAACTCAAACTCGGCTACAACTGCGTGCCGCCCGCCAAGCTCAAGCATCTGCGTGAACTCTCGATGCTGGTGTACGAACTCGCGAACATCACGCCGTTTGCGCGCCAGGCGTATGTCGGGAGCAGCGCGTTCGCACACAAAGCCGGCCTGCATGTCTCAGGAATTCAGCGCAACGCGCGGACTTACGAACATGTCGAGCCCGAAAGCGTCGGCAACGATCGGCGCGTGCTGCTCTCCGAGCTCTCGGGCCGCGCCAATCTGATCTACAAGG
>JBOHWH010000186.1:0-11861 GCA_050736695.1 Binataceae bacterium (SeqCode)
AAGCGCGGGCGCGCCGAAAATATCATTGTTCGCAGGATCTGCGATTGAGTATGTAATCGGCTGCGTGCTGCGCCTGTGCGGCGGCGTGGATCAGGAGCTTGCGATCATTGCGAAGCGACTTGAGCCAGCCGGCAAGGTACGCTGCCTGATTGGCGATGACCGCGTTGGAGATTCCCGCTTCGGCGCAAAGATAGGCAGCGGAAAGTTCTGCTACCAATTCCTCGAGACTGTACGTGGGCGAGCCGAACGGCGCGGCTTCAGTAATCGATTCGCGATTCAACCGCTTGCTCGCCCCTGCAGCGTGTGAACATTCGTGCAGGGTCGTGCATGCTTCCTCTTCAGCGCTGATGAATAGTTCGCGCGGCGGAAGCGTAATGCGATCGGTGAGCGGCGAATAAAACGCTTTCGACCCACCGCGTACTATCTCGGGCGGGTTAGGCATTGCGGCTACGATCTTTTCGACAGCCTCGATCGGATCGTGCTGATGCGTTTCGATCTTCGGAAGCCTGTCGAGGACCGCTTGCGGCAGTTCGCATTGTTCGAGGTTCCAAACCCGATAAAATCTGAGTAGGAATCGACGGCGCGTCTTCTCCTCGCTCTCCTCAGGGTCGAGGTCTTCCGGGCTCGCCTTCGCGTCTTCGATTTTCCAAAAGACGATCGCAGTAGATTCCTCGCCCTTGCGGATGTGTCCGCCAAGTTCATTAGCCTGGCGCATCGTCAACCAGAACGGCGAAACGTACTTTGACGCGGAAAGCAAAAACACGTTGACGCCGCGATATGGCTTCTTGCTGACGAGATTGCGCGGCAGTCCGGTCGAGGTCCACGGCCTGCGCCACGGCACCACGCCGTTTTCGAGCAGGTTAATGATCTTATCGGTAACCATTGCGTAGATATCCATTGTGGTAATCTCCAATTGTCGATTGGTTGGTTGCGGGAGAACCGCTTGCGCGGCTCTCCCTGGGTTCGTCGGCTAGAACGGGATGTCTTCGGAAGCCTGAGCCGTGGGCGCGTTGCCATTCGCCCGATTCCCGAGCAGGCGGAGTTGCCGCGCCACTATTTCGGTCCGATAGCGCTTGCCCGATCCGTCCTTGGCTTCGTACTGGCGGGTAGTAAGCCGGCCTTCGATGTAGACTTGACGGCCCTTGCTCAGATACCGCTCGCACGTATCGGCCAGCCGTCCGAATGCGACGATCCGATGCCAGTCCGTGCGTTCCTGCTTCGCTCCGTTGCGGTCCGTGAAACGCTCGTTGGTCGCCAACGAGAAATTCGCGACATTCTGACCCGAGTTGGGTAGAGCACGAACCACAGGGTTAGCTCCCAGATTGCCGATCACGATCACCTTGTTAACTGACATGACTACGAACCTCCTTGTTCGTTTGCGCCCGCTTCCCGTTTATCGGGCAGGGCGTGCTGCGCTTTGCTTTCATCACCGCACAATTTTTTTCCGCGCGGCCCTTACACCCCGAACAGGAGGGCCGTGCGTAGATCTTGAGATGCGCGAGCGCAGCGGGCGGCAGGCCGTGCCACAGCGCAGCGGCCCGGAGGGTTGGCGCGGCTTGCTAGCGCAGCGAACGCCCCCAATGAAAGCGGCGGCGAAGCGGAGACGCGGGTTGGGTCAGGCTGGGTTACTGGATGGGCGCGAGCGGCGCAGCTTGCGAAGCCCGAGCGAGCGTTTCACAGCGGAGCGGTGCGAGCTGGCTTTCAAGGCGAAGTAAACTCAGAAATCAGATGGAGGCATTCCGAATGAGAAGCGTTTGCTCGCTGCGGTGTCCTCTTTCGAAGAGGATTGCTTGTCACCAACGGACAGATAGGATCGGCTCGTCGCGAGTTACACTTGTTCTGACGCCAGTGCGATCTTCTCGCGGAGGTGTTCAAGGGAATTGAGCCTCGAGCTAACCGCATCGGTGCCGGCGGCGCGGGTAGCCTCTGCCCGTGCGAGCGTACCCTCGGCCGCGGTTCGCAGATCCTTTAGCGTGCTCCTGATTTCCGCCTCGAGGCGGCGTCCGCTCTCGCGGACCATCTCGTCGAAGTCGTTCAGGATTCGCGTGCTGTTGAGAGAAAGCAGGGTATCTAGATATCGGGCAACCCTCTTTTCGGTGGCTTCGAGTTGGCGGGGACGTGAGGTGAAGAGGTTGATGATTTGCTCGACCGCCGTCCGGCGAGGGAAGCCGAAGTGTTCGCCGAAGTATAGTCGGCCCTTCACGCGGAATCCCGATTCTTGGTTGAGGGCCTGCGGCAACTCCGCCATCTGAGGGTCGCCCGACTCAATAATCCGCACAAGGAAGTCATTAGCGAGCGTGACAAAGCGCAGCGCCGACTCGCGATACATCGCTTCGGCGACGGGTCGTTCTTCTTCGAGCCACCGGGTCAGAAGTTGGCGTGAAATCGCTTGAGCGATTTCGGTTGCGCGATCGTGAAGCGCGCCGCCGCGATTCTCCCTCGCCTGCATGATTAACTGGTGGAACTCCGCGCGAGCGCTGGAAAGCGCCCTGGCTAAAAATACGTCTCGCCGCTCAGCGCATCGACGGCTTACGCGCTCCTGTTCAGCTTTGAACAAATGACTAAGATCGCCGAGCGATCGTTCGGCGTCGCCGATGACTTCACGCATGCGCGCTGCGCGTTCCTGCAACTCCTCGATTGGCGCGATCAATGCGTCGCGCTGGTTGTCGCATTGGCGTATAAGTTCTCTCGAAAGCCGCTGGATACCGCGCTGCTCCGCTGCCTGAACAAGGGCGGGGCCGGATTCGCGCGCGAGGCGTTCGAGCTCGGCTAACAGCGCGGGCGCGTCGCGTGACGGGCCGGATCCGTTAAGCCATTCGGAGGCACTGACGTGAAACACCGTCGATGGCTCGCACCCAATCCTCTGTGCCAAAGCGCGTTGCGCAAATTTGGTTGCTTCGTCACACTCAGCGGTGCTCAGCCGGTCGGCCTTGTTAAGTACGAAGATCATGTCGTCCACTTGCGCGGCAACCTCTTCGACCAACGCCAGCTCCTCGCCTGATATCGGCGGATCGGCGCCCAGGACGACGAGGGCGGCGTCGAGGTGGGGAACGAACGCCCGGGTCACGGCTGTGTTGTCGGCGTACACGGATCCGATTCCTGGCGTATCGACCAGGCACATACCCGATTCCAACAGTGCGCCGGGCACAAATACTTCGACCACCGCCACACTTTTGAAGTTACCCGGGTTGTGCTCTTCGGATACGTAGTCGGCAATCGATTGAGCCGAAATGTTCTGGCGTGATCCTTTTTCAAAATGGACTTCGGCGTGAAGGATCGGTCCGTGCCGCAGGACCGTGACGATGGCGGTGACTGGTACAACGCCGGTTGGCAGCACGGACATCCCGACCAGGGCATTCAACAAAGTTGACTTGCCGCGCTTGAATTGCCCGAGGCACGCAACGAAAAAGCGCTTATCTGCGACGCGGTCAGCCAACGCCAGCGCGTCTCGCTCGATGCGCCGGTTTTGCAGTTCCTTCGCGACATTGATCAGCGAAAGCAGCTGAAGATGCCGCGGGGTTCTGACATTGCTCTGAGAAGGGTTGAAGGTCTGTTGCCGCAGCGGTTCCACATGCTCTCCCTACGCGCCAGCGAGGAGAGGCCGTGGAAATAGAAAACTCCCGCAGCTCTTCACGCCGCAGGAGTTATTGGCCGCCTGTAGGAAAGCGACGATTGGGGCGAACTCCACCGCCCGATTCGGCCTCTATTCTAGTTACTTCAGCAAAGCGTTCAAGCTCTCGGGGACAGCAGCGCGGTTCGACTCCTATCGCGCGGCGCTCTGTTCGGATTAAATATCCGCTCATACAAATCTTCCCCATAGCTGGTTTGCAGGGGTTCGCCTTCGACGAGCCTGAAGCTGCGGCCTCCATCGGGTTGCCTTTCAGCCCTGAGAAAAATGGCGTTCTCCGTCATTCTGTCATGAAAAGCATGCGCGCATTCGTATAGATGCGTGACGAAGAACACCTTGATGCGTCTCTCCAGCAATGCGGAGATGATCTGCCGCGCAATTTCGGAGCCCTCTCGTTCATTGGTCGCGGCAAATGACTCATTAAACAGCACCATGGAGTTCGGCGTTAGATGGTCTACGATCTCGCTCATTCTGGCGAGTTCCTCATCAAGCTTTCCGCTTTTCATGGTTACGTCTTCTTCGCGTTTGTAGTGGGTGAAAAGATGGTCGCAAACGTTGGCACAAAAGGATTCAGCCGGCACAAACATCCCGCATTGCATCATCAACTGAGCCACGCCCAAGCTCCGCAAGAAAGTGGATTTGCCGCCCTGGTTGGCGCCTGTGATTATCACAAGTTCTTTATTTTCCGCTCGCACGTCATTGCCGACAACTCTTTGCTCCATACTTAGAGTCAAACAAACGTCGTACAATCCTTTGAAAGCATGCCGTCGTTCGTCCGAAGCGATGGGTACGGGAAAACAAGTTGGTTCGCCCTTCCGGCGAAGCTGTTCATACAAATTCAGGCAACCAAGATAGAAGGCTAATTCGCTCCGCAACGCGCGGAAGAAATTCAGCACATGATCGCAGGATTGGGCGAGTGTGCTGGCGACGAGGTTGAGTCCGCGGTCTTTCAATTCTCCCAGGGATTCGAAGCCGCTGTTGTCGCGCGGATGGAGATGAAAGGTATACGCTCGAGGCCGTTGCGCAAATACCCTACTCACCCAGCTCTGCTTTGTGTCTTGAGGCCAGCGCAGGACGTAATTGTTGCCCTTAAGGCCCTGTCCCAATTCAGCGCTGATCAAAACGCCATCGCGAAATGCCAGTTGCTTCAGATAATTTTGCAGAGTCGCGAGGAATTCATCACTGAGTTCCCTTTTGAGCATCGCAAAGAACGCGATCAACCCCTCTGACTTAAACTCATCGGCGTGCTCATCCGCTATGCTCCGCAGCTCCCCGAGCAAGCCTCGAAAGATCTCTAACAAATTAATCGAGCGATGGACGATAAGTCCGGGATCTTTGTTTGAAAGCCACCACGACTCCCTTTTCTCCCTGACTATCGCTTCGACAGCTTTACTATAAATGCTCTTTATCACCGAAGAATTAACTAGGCAATCGCGGAGAACACTCTGACGATATAATATCGTACCCAGATCCGTTGCGCTCGACAAGATCACTTTCCTGGCGATCTCGAAGAGATCTTTGTCGCCAAGCGCCATAGCGTTATAGAGTCTGTTTAATTCCAAGTCTTGTGTCAGCTCTGCTTCGTTCGGCGGCAATTGCTGCTTGACGTCAAACTCACGATCTCGATACATGAGGAACGCTTTCACGGTTTTAGGCGCTCCCTTAGCCGATCGTAGGTGAGGCGATATTTCTCAGCAATTGATATAGCCCAAGCGAGCCCGTCGGGAGGCTTTCGCTCGATCTTATAGGTCCGCAATACCGGACTCTCAGGGACCACGGTACTGACCATGCTCACGGTTTGTTCGCTCAAAAGAGCTAGTTCGTCCATGAATGTTACGCAGACGCACAAGAGGTCCAAGTCGATCAGCCTTCGCAGCACCTTTGTGCCCAAGCGAAGCGCGTCTTGCAAGGTTGTGGAAGCGAATATCTCATTCATTATGATAATACTATTCGAGGTCGCCCGGTCTAGGATATCGTGAGTTCTTATCAGGCTGTCATCCAATCCGCCGCGAAGCGTTGTGATGTCTTCTTCTTTTTCAAAGTGAGTGAAGAGTCTGTCGAACAGAAAGAGGCGTGCTTTCTTGCCGGGAACCGGGCAGCCCAGGCTGGCGAGATAATGCAACTGGCCGAATGAGCGCGCGAAGGTGGTTTTGCCGCCCTGATTCGGTCCAGAGACGACAAATATGCGCTCTCCGTCTTTCAGATAGAAGTCGTTGCATACCACGGTCAAGTGTTCACTCCTGAGCCTGTTTGCCAGAGCTAGATCAAATGCTTCATGAGCGTAAATCTCTTTATCCTGGTTGCACATTGTTGGATAGCAGAATGCGAGCCCTTGCTGGGTGAAGCGTGCGACGTGTTCTAAGTAGGCGACGTAAAATTGTATCTCTCGGTCAAATCGGGCGATCGTGTCATCGAGATAACTCCTATGCGCCTCGCAATATGTGTCGAGCGTTGAAAAGACCTGAGGATACAGTCGTGCGACGAATTCCAGCACTTTCTCTTCAATGTGATTCATTTCGGGCCAATTGCGAAATGCAACCGTATAATCCTTTACTGCTCCATGCTTGAATCTCTCGAATGCGCTTTCGATCTCGGCGCAGTAATCGAGTTCGGCGTCGTACGCTCGAACCGTGAAGCGGTCGTCTTTTATAAGGAGAGAATATTTGACGGCGTGCAGGCCAGCTCCGACTGCCGTGGTGTCATTGACCAGCGAAGTAAATCGATCGGATTCGATATGACCTTTCAGATACCTCCGGAAAGCCACGAGGCCACGAGAGTGTAGATCTGCAAGGTTCAAATCACGCTGAAGGCAATGAACCGCGTCGCAGTAAGTGGCAGCCGCATCCAGGAAGCAGGCTTCCTTCTGATGTTTGTTGCGAAGCTGTTCAGCTTGAACATGGTGCACGCGCGCTGTTCGCATTTTCTGCGCAAATGAGTTTATATACTCAATTAGCGTGGCGCTGCGAAGATCCCGCATTATTTCGTGGCGATAGGTGATCGCTTCGATGGTGTGCAGAGAGGTTTGGAAGAAGACGGTTAAATTGTATTCCTCCCTACCGGAGGTGATGGCGCTTACTACCTGGTCAAGGTTCAAATCAGCAAAAAACGCCGGTACGCCCGGAGCATTGTCCCCGATACTATCTGGCCTCTCAAATAGAATGCTGTAGAAGCTCATGGAATGGACACAAAGGTTTCCTCAAGAAGATAATGGAATCGGAATTCGTGAGGCTCGCGAGTGTGGAGTCTGCGAGTGCTCAGCGAAGGCGATCTGCCGCGCGAACCTCTTTGCAGACTTTGGCCGGTACAAACCACTCGGGGCGAATCAGCGCGGTCCACAGATAAACGAACGCGAAGCACGTTATGGCCGCTGTGGCGTAATGCATAACCTATTCTCCTTTTAAAACCGAATCGTTAATGAGCTTAGGGAAAGCCGCTATCGAAGCGTTGCGAAACAGGATGGCTGGTTGCGACCAAGGTTTTGAGAGCCTGTTCGTGAAAGTTTGCGCGGATGTTGTATTCATCTCTTTTCCTGAGACCTCCGAACGGCGCGCGCAATCGAGTCGCTGATGTACTGCAGGGTCTCGTCGATCTCCATCCAGCGAGAAACTTTCAGACGGCTGCCTTCCTCAAGGTCCTTGTAGTGATTGAAAAAATGACTGATCTGTTCGTGCAGAATGACGGGCAGATCGTCCAGCGTACGAACATTAGTGTGGTAAGGGTTCAATCTTTCGACGGGCACGGCGATAATCTTCTGGTCATCGTCTTCCATCGCCAGGCCACCAATTGGGCGGCAACGAACAACGGCGAGCGGGATAATCGGAACCTGCGAGACGACCAGGAGGTCGCAAGGATCTCCGTCGCTGCAAAGAGTGTGCGGAATAAATCCGTAGTTGGCCGGGTAGGACATCGGGGTGTGCAGGAACCTGTCCACAAACAGACCGCCGGATACCGGATCGAATTCGTACTTGATTGGCGCACCGCCTTGAGGAATTTCGATAATTACGTTGACCTCGGACGGCGGATTGTCACCGATTGATATCCTGCTGATGTCCATCTTTACGGGTCTCCTTTTGACCCTTCGGCTTTGCCGAAACTAACGCGCAACGCTTGCGTCGTCCGCCGGCATTAGGAATGAGGCAAAAGTGGGAATCGCGATGGAATAGCGCGGACCCGCGAGTCTGACTCGACACTCGAAGCGACGAAAGATTCAAAATCAAAACTCCCACGGCGTTTTGCCGCAGGAGTCATTGGCCACTCAAGGAGAGCGGCGGTTTCGGTGGACTCCACCACCAATAAAATTAATCTAGCAGAACAATTGGTCCGCACGCCAGCGGCGCCGTCATCGCTGCTTGAGGCGATCCATGCTTTTTTGGCTCATGATTTTCACCTATTCCAGGAGATCGGGAAACAAGCCCCGGCGAAAGGCGGCGGCAAAGTCCTTGATCGAATCGGGCATGATCACTGTCATCAGGAGGGCGTCAGCGAAGGGAACTCGCCAGACCTTGGTCGCTGCCGAGGCGTGCCACGGATAGCAGAAGACGACGCACCGCTCTTCGAGCAAAATCAGGGCAGTCAACGCCTTAGCAATGGGACATTCGGCCTTGGCATTGTCTATCGAGCCGCGCGGAAGAGAAGCGAGGACCGGCTCGCCGACCTCGCGCCTCACGGCGTTGACTAGTTGGAGTGCTCTGGCCATAAGTACCGGATCGCCTATGACGCCCATAGCGGAACCCGCTGCAGGAGTCGTCGGCTAGCCGCGATGGCGGCAGCGTTTCAGCGGACTCCACCGCGTCCCGCGCGGTCGTCGCGCACGGGCGAATTTGTTCCAAGCAGGGTAGCATTTCATCGCCTCGCGAATACATTCGCTCCGGCAAATTGAGCGTTGGTCCCCAACTCCTCTGAGATCGCCAGGAGGCGGTTGTACTTTGCGATTCGCTCACCGCGGCACGCGGAGCCGGTCTTGATTTGCCCCGCACCCGTAGCGACCGCAAAATCCGCGATGGTCGTGTCCTCGGTCTCGCCGGAACGGTGGGAGATCACGCAAGTATAGCCGGCTTCGCGCGCAACGCGCATCGCCTCGAGCGTTTCCGTGAGGGTTCCAATCTGATTGAGCTTGATGAGTACGGAGTTTGCCACATGTTGGGCGATGGCGCGGCGGATGATCGCTGGATTGGTGACGAAATTGTCATCGCCGACAATTTGCACACGATGTCCGAGCTCTCGCGTAAGAAGCTCCCAGCCGGCCCAGTCCTGCTCGGCCAATCCGTCTTCGAGCGAGATGATTGGATAGCGATCGATCCAATCGGCATACAAACGCGTCATAGCTTCGGCGTCGGATACGCGCCCATCGGAGCGGGCGAAATTATACTTTCCGTCTGCGTAAAATTCGCTCGCCGCGGGATCGAGCGCGATCCAGGCGTCCGCGCCGGGCCGATAGCCCGCCTTTACGATCGCTTCCAGGATCAACTCAATTGGCTCTTCGTTGCTGCGCAGGCTCGGGGCGAAGCCGCCCTCGTCGCCAACCGTAGTGGAGTAGCCACGCGACTTAAGCACGGCGGCAAGGGTGTGAAACACTTCAACCCCCATCCGCAGCGCCTCGGGGTAGTCCGGCGCACCCGCGGGCACCACCATATATTCCTGGAAATCGACGCCCGACTCGGCGTGCCGGCCGCCGTTGAGGATATTCATCATCGGCACGGGCAGCAGGTGCGCATCCGCACAGAGGTAGCGATAGAGTGGGAGTTTGCGCGATGCAGCCGTTGCATGAGCGGCGGAGAGAGAGACACCGAGGATCGCGTTTGCACCAAGGCGCGCCTTGTTCTCGGTGCCGTCGAGGTCGATCAAGGTGCGGTCCAGCGCCGACTGTGCGCTCGCGTCGAGTCCTCGCAATTTTGGAGCAATCACGTCTTGAACATTTGCGATCGCCTTGCGGACACCTTTCCCGCCATACCGGACAGGATCGCCATCGCGTAACTCGAATGCCTCGCGAGAGCCGGTAGAAGCGCCAGACGGAACCGCAGCACGGCCGATCGAGCCGTCCTCGAGGCGCATTTTTACTTCGATCGTTGGATTGCCTCTCGAATCCAGAATCTCACGCGCGCGAATGCCTGCGATTGTGGTCGTGGTTTTCATGGTCGCCTCCAGAGCCATCGGGGATCGATGTAAATTTCGACGAGGGTTCTTGACTACAGTGATCGATAGATACATTGATGATACTCGCTGATGGTGATGGGGTTCCACCGAAACCGCTCATTCCAGTGAGCTGATGACCCCTACTGGTGTAAAACACGGGTAGGAGTTTTCTTCTTTAAGGGACGCTGCCCGAGAGGACAGGTCCTTTTTTTTGGTTTCCGGCGCCCAGCATCTGTTAGGCTCTCCGAAGGATATTCGCAGCTTTGAGCCCGCTCATTCTTGGCTGGGAGGTCACTGATGATGTTCACCGGAAAAGGCAAACAGCTCTCCATCTTTGTGAGCGAGACTGATCAGTATCATCATAAGACTCTTTACATGGCGCTAGTGGAAATGTTCCGGCGCGAAGGATGCAGCGGCGCGACCGCGACGACCGGCATCGCGGGTTTCGGTGCTTCGTCGCTTATCCATACCTCGACAATCCTGCGGCTCTCGATGGATATGCCGATAACGGTCGTTGTGATCGACAGGCCCGAGCGGATCGATCGGGTGATGGGGGTGGTGCGCGAAATGGCGCCGCACGCGCTGATAACCGTTCAAGAGGTTGATGTGCTCCAGTCTGGCGCTCCCTTCAAAGAGGGCCTGCCAGACGTGAAGGTGTCCGAAGTCATGCGCCGCGAGGTGGCCACGGTTCATCCCGATAGCCCGATCACACAGGTGATCGAACTGCTGCTCGACAAGGATTTCACCGCGGTACCAGTAATCGACGAACAGGGCAAAGTAGTCGGTATGGTCAGCGACAATGATCTGCTCACGCGGGGTGGAATGAACGTGACCATCAGCCTCAAGAAAGCGCTGGCCGACCCCGACTTTGTTCGCACACTCCATGAGTCGCTCGATGATCCTCATCGCAAAGTGTCTGAAGTGATGACTCGCGAGGTTGTGACGACATCTCCTGACACGATCCTCGGGCGCGCTGCCAGGCAGATGGTGGAAAAGCATCTCAAGCGCCTTCCGGTCGTCGATCAGGATGGAAAACTGGTCGGGATCCTCGGCCGGCTCGATATTTTGAACACGATCGCGGCGGTCCACCTGCCCGAGTGGCATCCCGAGGTACATCCAGTCGGTCCGCAGGCGACGGTGTCGGAGGTGATGACCCGCGAGGTTCCGACCGTACATGAATCAGCGACGATCGAGGAGGTTTTCGATCTTCTGGTTTCGTCGTCGTACAAGCGAGTGGTGGTCGTGGACGACAAGCGGCATGTGGCCGGAATCATCGCGGACTCGGACTTGATCTCGAAACTGAGCCGCGAGAGTTGGCCGGGACTTATGGAAATACTCGTATCCAAGATTCCTTTTTCAAAAATCAGCGGCGAGGCGCGCAAGCACGTTCAGCGATTGCGTGCGCACTCCGCGAAAGAACTAATGACGCGGGAAGTGATAACCGTCCGGGACAAGATGCCGGTGGCGAGCGCGTTGGCACTCTCGGCGGAGAAGCGTGTGAAACGCCTGCCGGTGGTTGATGGCGAGGGGGAGTTGGTTGGGATCGTGGGCCGAACAGAAATGATGAGGGCGTTGCTTGCCTGACGCGGAGGCTTCGAATCGTGACACTGATTTGGGTTGGGCTGGGTGGTCTGCTGGGTGCGAACGCACGGTATCTGTTGGGAGGCTGGATCTCCAGCCGTTATGGCGCGTCGTTTCCGTACGGCACATTTGTCATCAACGTCACTGGAAGCTTCATACTCGGATTTTTTCTCGCCTTCGCGCAGGAACGTCCATGGGTTACCGCGAATTGGCGGCTTCTGTTTGCGACAGGATTCGTGGGCGCCTATACGACCTTTTCGACTTTCGAGTACGAGTCGATCAGACTCCTGTTGGACGGCGAGTTGCTGCTAGGCGCCGCGAACATGATCGGGAGCCTGGTAACGGGAGGTGCCGCGGCGATCGCTGGTATCGTTCTGGGCGGCAGGATTTGAAAGCCCAACGTGTTTGACGTTTTTCGATTGACTCTTTCGACCTGCGTCTCTAGTCTTTGCTCACAGCGTGGTGATGGGGTTCACCAGAACAACCGCCCTTTCCTGAGCAGGGCTGATGACCCCTACTG
>JBOHWH010000187.1:0-4296 GCA_050736695.1 Binataceae bacterium (SeqCode)
CTGCAACCAGCACGCCGACTGCGACCGCAACTGCCACCGAAACTGCAACCGCCACGGCGACTCCGACCAGCACGCCGACTGCGACCGCAACTACGACGCCGACGGCAACCGCGACTGCCACTGAAACTGCAACTGCCACCGCGACGCCGACCGCGACTGCGACCAGCACGCCGACGGCGACTGCGACCAGCACGCCGACGGCGACTGCTACTCCAACTACGACGCCGACGGCAACCGCGACGCCGACCGCCACGCCAACGGCCACGGCAGTGCCGGTGACTCTCAAGATCACGCCGAAATCGGTGAACTTCGGCAAGGTCAAGATCGGCGCAACGAGCCGCCTCAAGACCATCACGATCTCCAACCCCAAGACCAAGAAGGCCAGCAAGAAAAACAGCGGAATCGCATACCCGGTAATCGTGATGGGAGAGACGCCGAGTCCGAACCCGTTCAAGCTTCAAAACGGTTGTCAGGCGACGCTCGCACCGAAACAGAATTGCAAGGTGACGCTGCAGTTCGTGCCGACCACGACGGGAAAGCAGTCAGGCGAACTGGTGATCGACGACAATGCTAACGGGAGTCCTCAAACGGTGAAGCTACGGGGCAATGGCGCCGACTAAGACTTCGAGTCCGAACTGTGGCACGAAAGGTTTCGCGGGTAACTGCGATTGGCCCGAGCTGTCGATCGATGAACCCAAGGAGATTGTCGATCGTAACGCGCCCGGCTGTCATGACCGAACCGCTCCGCGCATCGACCGCTGCGGGTTCGAGGACTCCTTGTGAAGACCTTCAATCTCTACGTACGAGCAGCCGTGACGGCTCGTCAGGTAACTTGCAGTGGTTGCGGCAACGCCCGGGATCCACAGTCGACCAGGCAGTAGCCGTAGATTTCGGCGGGACTGCTGCAAAAACCTTTTCGAACGTGTTACGAGTCGACCTTTGTCTGCCGAGCGCGGATTGTCGAATCCCCTTGCCGCCGGCTTGCCTCTGATTTTCGACAATTTTGGCCGGCGGCTTGGCGACAGCGCAACATATGATGACGGTGCCGTGCCGAGAAACAAAAGCGGCGTCTTCAATTTTATGGTACCCGACCTCTGACTTCACCCCTGTCCACCATTCCGCGACTTTTATAGAATGCTTCCTGGGTTCGTTCAAATTCGGCCGAACACTTTTGCATGTCAGTGGTCTTTTGTTGAGTCCGGCGAACAACTCCATCTATGAGCCACGCCATAATTCACTCCGGCCGCCGCACTAATGGGTTTTACCCACACCGCTGGTTTGTGTGGCGGCGCGATACCGATTGACCGCGGCTCAATTGAGTGTCTGCCCATTGACGAAGATTTGATTGCGGTAATACGTCGCACGGCTGGCAAAATTGCTTCCTTCCCGGACGATCAGGCCTCGTGCGAGCAAGCCGTTCTGTTCATCCGCACCGACTACCTCAGTAAACAGAGTCGCGGGCACGATGATTTCGCTAGAAGCGTACGCATAGTTGTCGATTAGAACTCTTACGAGATGCTGGTAATCCGACTCATCGGAGCCGTCCACGTTCAAACCTGGCTTGACACCCGCTTGCAAGGTACTGGCGGCGAGCCCGGAAGGCCCTCGTAGCTCCAGTCTGAAGGTGGCTTTAGGCGCCGTCTTCGCGAGCCGGACGAGGAGGATCATTGCACGCCTTTCAAGCTCCGAGACTTGCTGCGCCACGGGCAAGCCGGACCTTGCGGCCGATTGATTCTCGCGGACCCAGTCGGCAACGGCGTGCGGATCTACATTATTGAGTTGCCAGTCGAGGTCCGAGGAAATCGTGCTCCCGTTGGGCAGTGTGATTTGTCTCACCACGAAGCGGGTGTCGGTCTCAAGCAGACCCTTGCTAATGCTGTCATCGCTGGAGACCGACATGTCTTGGAACGCGAGATGAGAAGGGAACATTCGAGTTCCGGGTTCCGAAGACAAGCTGAAGTCAAGTCCGCGCAGGCGCCAGATCCCGTCGTGAATCCATAATCCGCTCTGGTCCTGATGCAGATTGCCCTGGAAAGAAAGCGCCGAAGCATCGAGTTGCGAGCTCCCTGCAGAGTAGTGAAAATGCTCAAAGCGGCCTGAAGCATTTATGTCTTCTCGATATAATCGCCATTCGCACTGGCCCCCATCGAACTGGATTCGGCTGCCAGAGACGGGATTGCCGCCAGTGAAAGCGGCGATTACGACGTTCACGGTGGCGGAGCCGCCCGGGTAAAGAAATCCGGTTGCCGTGAGCGCGGGCTGACCCTCAGTCGTTAGATGAATGATACTTTTTAGATCAAGAGGCAGATTGGCTTTGCTTTCAACGATTGCCAAAACGGGCAGCCATGAATGGTTGCGGCCGACGAGTGGAAACGGTCCGTGATAAATCTCCTGGTTCAACACTGCCTGCCGTCCACCCAAATCGACCGTGACAACGGCCGTTGAGCTGAACCATCCGCGCTCGTACGAGTCCACTGACATGCGCACAGCGCCCGATGACGCTTGCGCGATCATCGAGCGGTAATCGTATTCGGCGCGCGCTCCAATCGCATCGGGTAGAACCACGAGAACTGCGAATGCGGCGGCCAATGCGGACGCAGATATCACGAGCGCCATGGAATGCCGCCATCGTTTTGCCGGATTCGTACTCTGACTTGATTTCCTGGGTGAGGAGCGCAAAAGCACGGTTGCAGATTCGGCGATTCTGAATATTGTCGCGGCGCGATAGCGGCTTGCACCACATCGTGCGCATCGCATTTGCGCGTTACCGATCGAGTGTCCGCACTTAGTGCAATACACAATTGCTACCGCGCGTTACAGGTGCTCGAAGATTCGCGAGCGGGAATCCGGACGATGGATAAAAACCAAAAGCCCCCGTAAAGTTTCAGCCAGCTAAAACTTCATATTTTATGAATTGAGATTGACAATATTATTGACCGCTTTGCAAGCATAAAGTTTACAGCCTACTGGCTGATAGTTCCATTTCGAGCCCAATCCCTAACCCGTCGCCCCGCGTCTCACGCCGCTTGATGCCGACGATTTCAGAAACTGTCGATAATCCTCGCCGGAGGCCACAGCATGATAAGTACCATGGCGTCGGCGGTTCTCTGGGTCGTCATTTCGGTCCCTGGGCGAGGAATACCGAGGCGTCCATGCCCAGCGCCGACGCCATAAGCAGTAGCTCTGCGCTCGGGATTTCTCCCTCCGGTCGAAATGACTGCGGCAAGTCTCAGTGGATCCGCAGCGAATCGCTTCGCGCAGGTCCTTCGCCCGCGGCTCGGATTACAGTTCTTTACAGATAATCAACAGCCTCTGTGAAAGCGCAGCCTGCAAAGAAACCCGACACATCGAAGCTGCGTCCTGCACGTGTCCACAGGGCGTGAGTTACCTGCGTAGTCCTTGCCACCCCCGGCGGTCCGGATATCGCGACGCCTCATTATCAATCGCCGGATTTGACCCGCTTCCCAGCCTCCGCACGCCAAGATGTAGTCACTGTCGGCCGCAGCGATTGCTTAAGGTTCGCGGCACCCGGACGGATCCTTGGCGTCGCCGGGACGGACTCCGGCAGCGGTCTTCCCGAATGGGGCTTCCGGGTGACGGTCAATGGCTCCTCAGGGAGGCCTTCAGTAAAAGGAATTACGATTGATGAGATCCTCGCGCGATGGGGCGGAGGGGCGCCGATCGATCTTCTGAAAATCGATATCGAAGGAGCCGAGAAAGAAGTGTTCTCCGCGCCCTTGCGATTCGTGGCGGGCCCGAACGCGGCTGATCGTTATTGAACTTCACGATCGGATGGTGCCCGGATGTGAAAAGGCTCTGGAGCGGATCACGCGCAGGTATCGGGTCTCAGAGTCTGTGATTTTTTTGAATCTGCCGCGCATTTCATGCCCTTTGCGCGAACGATGCTTTATCGACATTGCCTCCTAGAGCGTTTCCCCACTCACGGCCGCAGATATGTTAGATCGCGCCTAACAACTACCTCGGCCCCGCCTAACAAGTCGTTCGGCCCCATGAAACGCCTATTGGGTGAAAGGTCCGCGATAGGAGAAAGGCGATGGCAGAAGCAATCAAACAGGAATCTCTCGGACAAATTCGAGCAGAGGCGATGCTCAGTGAACCCGGCGAAGGGGTTCGCTTCGCTCAGAGCCGTTTCCTGGACGAACTCCCAGGACTCGTGTTCGCAGCGATAACTCTACTCTGGGTCGTGTCTTCATTCGCCGGCCTGATCTGGCGCTAGCGGCCCGCCCGCGCCAATTGGGCAGTCCCAGATTCTCAAGCGGGGCGCCGGACGAATCC
>JBOHWH010000188.1:0-24762 GCA_050736695.1 Binataceae bacterium (SeqCode)
TGGGGTCGTCATTTCGAGCCTTGGGCGAGAAATCCCGAGGCGTCCATGCTCCGCGCCAACGCCACATGCAGTAGCCCCGCGCTCGGGATTTCTCCCTGCGGTCGAAATGACGGGGGCAAGCCTCAGAAGGATACGTAGAGAATCGGTGCGCGTAAATCTTTCGCCTGCGCCTCGTGATTACAGATCTTTAGAGAAAACCGATAGTCTCCACGGGAAGGGGAACCACGCTTCGTGTCGCTCCGAACTCGTTACGTTGCGCAGCGGCGCGGGCGGCCAACTAGGGCCGCCCGTAAATCCGCAAATTGTTTCTTGGGGAGAGCGGCGCGGCGATTGCTCCTTTTTGCAATCGCCGTGACGCGCGGGTGAGGGTGCTCCTCCGCGATCACCTCATCCGCGATTCGTCGCAAATCTCGCATCAAGAGTTCCCCTTCCCGTGCGGGAAGGGGTCAGGGGTTAGGTCGAGGTGGCGGGCGGCCACTCATGGTCGCCCCCACATCGGCAGAATCATATTAGTGGCGCGGTTGCTTCGGCGAGGCTTCTCCGGCTCAATCGAACGGTATGCTTCGACCGTCCAAACCCTCACGCGCGCGCGCATCGAGCAAGACAAAGACGCTCAAGCGGGGGAACTTTCCGATCCTCGAGTACGACCCCGCGCGTGCGGCGATCCTCGAGCCACGCCACATTACTGGTCCGATCGACGTGCCGGAGCATTGCGTGCTGTGCTTCTTTCACGAAGTGATCGAGCTTCACACGCGCGCGAGCGGACACGAGGTCAGCGCCGCAATCAGCGAGGGCGGACGTCTGCCGATTCATGAAATTAAATTTCAGGGCAAGCGCCTGATAGTGGCGCATCCGAGGATCGGCGCGCCGATGGCGGCGGCGATGCTCGAGCGGCTGGTCGCGCTTGGATGCCGCAAATTCGTCGCGTGCGGCGGCGCGGGCGTGCTCGATTCCTCGATCGCGGTCGGGCATATCATCGTGCCCGCCGCCGCGATTCGCGACGAAGGAACCTCATATCACTACCTGCCGGCAGGCCGCGAAATCGCGCAGAATCCGCGCGCGATGCGCGCGATCGAGGCGACCCTTCGCGCGCGCGGCGTCGAGTATATCGTCGCCAAGACCTGGACCACCGACGCCGTCTATCGCGAGACGCGGGCGCGGATGCTTGCGCGCAAGCGCGAAGGATGCCTGACGGTGGATATGGAAGCGTCGGCGTTTTTCGCGGTCGCGAAATTCCGCCGTGTGATACTCGGGCAGATCCTCTATGGCGCCGACGATCTGGGCGGACGCTGGAACGATCGCGGATGGATGCGGCACGCGGTCCGCGCGCAACTCTTCGAGTTGGCCGCCGAAGCCTGCCTCAGAATGTAGCGCCGCGAAGAGTTCCGCGCGCGGTCAGTTCGTTAGCACCATCCCAAACGGACCCGGATTCGAGATCTTCGGGTCGGAGGGGAGCGTGGCGGTCCGGCAGATGGTCTGCACCGTTCCGCCGCTCTGACACACGATGTTGAATTGGTATTGACTAATCGTGCCGTCACCCTGGTCGGTCGAGTAGGCATTCGCGACTTGGGAATCGACGATGATATCGGTGGGCCCGTTGACTTCCAGCACGTTGCTCGAATTGGACAGTGCGTTGCTGCTGAGGGTGTACGAGTTGATCGATCCCGCGGCGGTATCGCCGGTGGTGTTCTGATTCGCCGATAGCGCCAATGCCGATCCCGCCCATGCTACTCCGATTGCCGCAAAACTCGTGGGAGTGGCGGTAGTGGTAAATCCAGGAACGCCATTGCCGGAGCTCGCAATAAAGAACAATGAGATTACAGGCGTGGTCTGACTGGTGTCTCCAACCAGCAGATAGTTGCCCGGGATGGTCCCGGTGATCAACGGACCGAGCGCGAGGAATCCCGGGAATCCGGTGATCGAGCCCAAGCTTTTGACCGGCGAAGGCGGCAGACCCGTCGTGATATTTGTCAATGCGCCGCTGGTGGAATTGAATGCCAGCGCATAGATGACGCCCTGCTGGTTATCCGAGACGTAAAGAATCGTTCCTGCCGCGTTTATCGCAAGCCCGAAAGGTGAGTTCATCCCGGCTGGCGTCGAGGTAAATGCCTTGCCGAGCGGACCGGCCGAGGTGATGGGATACGCGCTGATCGAGCCGGTTCCGGAATTCGCCACGAACAACCACGCCGGAGTCCCGCCAATCGACAGCGTGACAACCTGCTCCGGGGCGGTGCCCGAGCCGTTGGGGACCGACGGCGGCGTCATCGGCGTCAGCGTGCCGTCGGAGCCGACAGTGTACTGGTAAATCGTGTCGTCCTTGGTATTGCTCGCATACAGAAATGCGTTGTTCGAGGTGATTGCGATTCCCTTGGGGCCGCTCGCCGCGCCCGCCGCGATTCGGGTGTTGTACTTGAGCACTCCGGTCGAGATATTGCGCTTGAATTCGGTGATAAAGCCGCTGGAGAAGTTCGTCACGAACGCGAAGCCACCGCCGGTTGCGGTCGAGGTCGAAGTGGGCGATGCCGTAGTCGACGAGTTCGAAGTCGAGTACGGGCTTTTGCCGCACGAGGCGACGATAAGGAGTCCGGAGAGCAGCACAATCGGGGGCAGGAATGCGAGCGATCTCGCCAGATAACGCAGGTTTGACACGGTCGCTCCTTGTTTCGTGCGCTTACCGAACAGGCGTAAGAGGTAATATCCAAAGCGAATCCCCGCGTCTTTGCAAGCCCTGCCCTTGACGCGTGCAGAGCAGCACCCTCACCCGCGTCTTCGACGCACCCTCTCCCGGTGGGCGAGGGCATGGAAGACGCGCCATCTCGACCGTTCTTCCCGTCATCCTGAACGGAGGCCGCTCGGCCGGAGTCGAAGGATCCCGGTCGCCCGTGCGCGCAACCGCGATTCCTCGTCGAGGCTTGCGGTCGTGTGCCCATGTCATTTGCCCATCTTCGCGCTTGACATCGGCGCGCGCCCGGCGCGAAACGATGCTATGTCGTCCGCGCGATTTGTTTTGCGCCGCGCGCGTCCTGCCGATGCGGCTGCGATAGCCGAGGTTTATATCGCCTCGCGCCGCGGCGCCGCGCGCTATTTCCCGACCCTCCATAGTGACGACGATATCCGCGGGTGGATCGCGACGCATCTCGTCCCGAATCTCGAGGTCTGGGTCGCGGAAGCTGCTGAACCCGTTGGGGGAACAATAATCGGGATGATGGCGCTCGAAGCTGACATGGTCGAGCAGCTATACATCGCGCCGGAGGCACAGCGGCGCGGCGTCGGCGACGGACTGCTAGCGATCGCGATGCGCGAGCGGCCCGCGAGGCTGCGGCTGTGGACCTTCCAGGCGAACACGCCCGCGCGGCGCTTTTACGAAGCGCGCGGCTTTCGCGCGATCGAATTTACAGACGGCTCGCGCAACGAGGAACGCACGCCCGACGTGCTCTACGAATGGAAACCGGCAACAACCAGCAAATAGAAAACAGTTCACAGATTGCACAGATTTACACAGATTTCAGAAAAAGAAATCTCCCATCTGTGAAATCTGTGTAATCTGTGGATTCTTCTGCTGAACGATTGAAAATTCCACACGAGGAGAGAGCCGATGCCATCGATCGATTTCAACAATATTCCGCGTTTCAAGGATCTGCCGGTTAAAAAGGGCGCTCCCGCCGAATCGTCGTGGGGCGTGTTCGGCGACCACGACGAATTCGGATGCCTGAACTTTCTGACGCCCGAAGGCGTCGTCGAGGCGGCGCGCCTGGTGCAGAAGGGGCGTGTGTTCCGGCTCGATACTCCAATCAACTACGCCAAGCCTCCGCTGTTTAATCGCTCGCCCGCCAAGCACACGATCTTGAGCTTCGAGCAGTACGGACTGCTGGGACACGACGACTCGCTCGACAACTACAACACGCAGGAAGGCAGCCAGTGGGACGGCTTGGCGCACGTCGGCCACGTGCGGCATCGCAAATTCTACAACGGCGTCACCGACGATCAGGTGAAAGACGGCCCCGATGGCAAACTGGGGATTCACAAATGGGCAAATCGCGTGGTCGGACGCGGCACGCTCATCGACGTGCGCAAATTCACGCAGGACCAGGGCCGCCCGCTCGACCCTCTCACCTCGGCCACCTACAAACTCAAGGATTTACAGGACGCACTGGCCGCGCAGAAGACCACGCTCAAGCCCGGATCGATCCTGCTGGTGCGCACGGGATGGCTCGGCGCGTATGTCGAGGCGTCGGATGCGCAGAAAAAAGCGATGGCGCCGCTCGAGGCGCTCAAGTCGTGCGGAATCGAAGCGACCAGCGCGATGGTCGGATGGCTATGGGATAATCGCGTGGCCGCAATCGGCACCGATTGCCCCGCCGTCGAGCAGTGGCCATGGGATTTCAAGGATGAAGGCGCGCTGCACTACCGCGCGCTATCAATGCTGGGACTTCCGCTTGGAGAGCAGTTCGTGCTCGACGATCTCGCAAAAGATTGCGCCGGCGACAATCGTTACGACTTTATGGTCGTGTCAGTGCCGATGAATCTCGAAGGAGGAATCGCGACGCCGCCGAACGCCGTCGCGATCAAGTAGAAGAGAAACTGCGGATTACGCAGCTTTAGCTGGTTACTCTTTTTACGCGGCGCGCGCGAGTATTGCGGCGCAGGCGCGAATTGCGGTTTCCATCACGTCGATCGCCATGCTGGGCGCTTGCGGATGCTTTGCGCTCTGGCGCGAATCGTACGGCAGATGAATGAAGCCCACCGGCACGCTCTGGCGGCGGCGGGTAAGATGCAGGCTCGCGTACATCAGGGCGTTGCACGCGTATGCTCCGGCGCTCAGTGAGACCTGCGCGGGAATTTCGCGCCGGCGCATCTCCCGCATCAGGGCGGGAATCGGGACGCGCGCGAAGTAGGCCTCGGGCGCGCCTGCGATAACCGGCTTTGCACTCGCGCCAAAATTGTCGCTCGCGGCGGCGTTCTCGTCGGCCAGATTGATCGCGACTTTTTCGATCGAGATTGCGGGCCTGCCGCCCGCCTGCCCGAGCCCCAGGATCGCGCGCGGCCGATAGCGCACGATTGCGGCGTTGAGGCGCCGCACCGCGGCGGCGCATCCGACCGGTATTTTTACCGATTTGACTTTGAGCCCGCGGATTTCGTCGCAGTCGAGGCTGCGCGCGATCTCCCATGAGGGGTTGATGCGCTCGCCGCGAAACGGCGCGAATCCGGTCAGCAGGAATATCCGCGACGACGCCATCGCGAACCGCTAGCCCTTGCGCACCGGATGCTCGATCGGCACATCCTCGCGATTGCCCCATTCCGCCCACGAGCCCCAGTAATTGCGCACGTTCTGAAACCCTGCGAGCCGGAGCGCGATCCATGCGTGCGCGGCACGGTAACCGCCCTGGCAATATGTGATCACCTCGCATTCGGCGCGCAAGCCAGTCGCGGCGTACTCTGCGCGCAGCTCGGCGGGCGATTTGAATTTGCCGTCGGCGGCGTTGGCCTCCGTCCAATCGCGATGCACCGAGCCGGGAATCGCACCGCGGTGACGGGCGCGCACGCGTTCGCCGAAATACTCGCCGTCGCTGCGAACGTCGAAGATCTGCACCTCGGGGCGTCCGATGCGCTCGACAATATAGGCGCTCGATGCGGCGACGGCGTCGTGCGGGGCGCCCTTGAAATGCGTCGGTTTGAGCGCGGGCGGCGCGGTCGAGAGCTTTTCATTCGCAAGCGCGCGGAGTCCGCAGTCGAGCATTCGCGCCCGCCGATGCCCCATCCAATCGAGCAGCCAGACCACGCGCGCCGCGCGCATCCCGGAATCGTTCTCGTAGCACACGATGGTTTCCTTGCCGGTAATTCCGAGCGCGGAAAAAGCCCATTCGAGTTGCGCGCGAAATTCTTTGGTGCCGCGCTCGGAGCTGTCGGAGTAGTGAAACGGGAACGGATCGAAATGACGCGCGCCGCGCAGATGCCCGGCCCAGTAGTCGTCGGCCGCGCGGGTGTCGATGAACACAATGTTCTTGTCGCCGCGATGGGCCCGCGCCCATTTCGCATCGACGATTAGTTTCGCTTGCGATCCTGATGATGCCATCGCGTAGTCCTCTCGCGGCGAAGTCCGCGCATAGCGCGCGTTCAGGCGCCGGTGCCCACCGCTTCGCTAATAGAGCGAAATCCCTCGCGCCGGAGCAAGGCCATCAGTCCGGTTTTGATTTCCGCCGCGACGCCCGGCCCCTGATAGATAAGGCTGGTGTACAGCTCGACCAGGCTCGCTCCGGCGCGGATATGCTCCCACGCGTCGTCGGCGCTCGAGACGCCGCCAACGCCGACGATTTTCAGCCGTTCGCCGCTGTGGCGATAAATCTCACGAATAAATTCGCGCGCGCGGCCGCGAATCGGCGCTCCGCTCAAGCCGCCGGTCTGCGTCGAAGTGATTCCCACGGCTTCGCGCGCGAGAGTGGTGTTGGTCGCTACGATCCCGTCGATCGCGAGCTCGAGCGCGGTGTCGCAGATGCGGTGCAGATCGTCCAACTCGAGATCGGGCGCGACTTTGAGCAGAATCGGCGGCCGCCGCGTCGTGTTCTTCGACCCGTCCGCAATCGCAGTGAAGATTTCGCGCATCCGCTCGGGCGATTGCCAGGTGCGCAGGCCGGGGGTGTTCGGCGAGCTGACGTTGACGACGATAAAATCCGCCAGCGCGCCCATCCGCGTGACCAGCGCCGCGTAGTCTTCTGCAACGCGCTCGACTGCGGTTTCCTTGTTCGGCCCAAGATTGATCCCGAGCTTGAGCGCTATTCCCCGTTCGCGCATCCGCTCGATTCTGCGCGCGACTGCGTCCATACCGTCGCTCGGAAAACCGAGCCGGTTAATCAGCGCGCGATCGGAGGGAAGCCGGAAGATACGCGGACGCGGATTTCCCGGTTGCGCACGCGGAGTCACCGTGCCGATTTCTGCGAATCCGAAGCCGAGCCCCTGCCACGCTCCCGCCGCGACCGCGTCCTTATCCATCCCGGCCGCAAGCCCGATGGGGTTCGAAAACTCCATGTCCCAAAGCTTGATGCGCAGCTCGGGCGGGTCGGCGGGGGCGGCCAGAAGCGGCCAGGTCGAGAGGATCGACAGCGTCATGCGATGCGCGGTTTCGGCGTCGCACTGGAACAAGAGCGGCTTGGCGAGTTTGTATAATTCGGAGAGCATCGGGGGACCTTTCCGCCTCTGTCATCCCCGCGCCTGGCTGCCGCGCGAGGAATCCCGGATTCAGAATGGCAATTTTGCAGGCCCGCCGCCGCCACGCAAATCGGCGTCGAGGGGCGGGCGCTCAGGCCTGCTGCGCACCTCGTGGGGATAACCGTTGCGGCGACGGATGCATTCGCGCGCGCCAGTAGCATATGATCGTAAACGAATCGATCAAGTCGAACATTTTCCCGGAGGCGGACGATCACGCAGTGAGCAATCAGGCAAAGATGGAGGTCAAGCTCGTCGATTACGCGCAGCTTCCGCTGGAGAAGCTCTACGCCGCATTCCGCACCTGCTATTCGTCGGACACTCCGATCGAAGTCTGGGAAAAAATCAAAACCGAAAAAATCAGCCACGAGACGATCCGCAAGTTTATCGCCGAACGGCTGAAGACCGGCCACGCGTCGCCGCTGGAGCAGGTTGTGTTCTGGTTCGGCATCTCGGGCGTCTCGCGCTCGCTGTCGCATCAGTTCGTGCGCCATCGGATCGGGATCAGCTTCGAGCAGCAGAGCCAACGCTACGTGAAATTCAAGCAGGAAAAGATGGCCTACGTCCTGCCGCAATCGTGGCAGCGCATGGGCCTGGACGGCGAGTACGAAGAACTGCTCGCGAAAGTCTCCGAGCTCTACGCCAAGGCGCTGAAGGCGGGTATTCCGGCCGAGGACGCGCGCTTCGTGCTGCCCAACGCGGCGCCGACGAATTTTCATGTGATGGTGAATTTTGCCGAGATGCTGCACATCTGCGACCTGCGCCTGTGCGTGCGCGCGCAGTGGGAGATCAGGCGGATGGTCGCGATGATGCGCGCAGAGATCAAGCGCGTGCTGCCGGAGATCGCGGTGTTCCTGCAACCCAAGTGCGGCGAGAATCGGATGGGCTATTGCGACGAATCGCTCGAGGACTGGGCCAAGTGCCCGCTCGGCAAGGTGCGTCCGCATAAGTCGGCGCTGTTCGAGATGTACGAGCTGCACGGCAAGCGAAAATCCGAAGCACTGGGCGAAGCCGAGTTCAAAGCAGTAGAAGAAAAAGAACTGCTCTAAGTGTGGTCCGGCGCCCAGCCATTGCAAGAGTGTGCTGTTGCCCAAGGCGAGATTTCCTTCGGCTCCACTCAGGACAGGCTCTGCTAGATCAAACTGTGCGCTGCGAAATGCACGATGCGATTCTGGTTACCAGCTCGCGCTCGGAATGACACAAAAAAGCAACGCTAAATTGTCATTCCGAGCGCGAACAGACTCTTAAAGCCGCTCCGGCGTAGCCAGCGGCGACGCACGCATTGCGAGGAATCTCGCCGGTGGCGGGAGCACCGCCATCGAATGGGTTGCGCCAAGCTCTCCCAAACGGGAAGGGTTAAGATTATTGCGCGCGCGATGACGTTGATCGTTCAATGACTCTGATGCCATGACACCGATGCCGCCGTTCAACGACAGTCCTGCTCTCGGCCGCGCGATTGCCGCGTTCAATCGCGGGGACTACTTCGATGCGGCCGAGATCTTCGAGCAGTCGCTCGCCGGGGCCGATGGTGACCTGAAAACCGCCGCGAATGCTCTCAATCAGATCTCCGCGGCGCTCCACCTGCGCTTCGAGCGCGGCGGCCGGCAAGCCGCGATCAACCTGATGTCGCAGGCAATGATCGCGTTGGAGGAGATGAAACCCGCGCGCGGCGGTATCGATATCGATCGGCTGTACGCCGAGGTCTCAGCGCTGGTCGATGATATCCGCGCCGCGCCGCGCGACGATCGCGATGGACTAAAGCATCGCGCGCGGATTTTTCTCGAGCGCAGGCGCGCGCCGAAGATTCATCGCGCGAAGACGTAACCATGAACGCATCTCCGCTCAGCGAGATCGCCGCGTTGCAGCGCGAGATTCGGGGCTGCGCGCGATGCGCGGCGCTGGTGCGATGCCGCTCGTGCGTGGTTCCGGGCGACGGTGACGCTCCGGCACTGGTCGCGTTTGTCGGGATCGCGCCGGGGCGGCGCGGCGGCGATCGCACCGGAATTCCCTTCAGCGGCGATCGCTCAGGAGATCTGTTGCGCCGCATGCTCGCGCGCGCCGGGCTGCACAGCGTATTCATCACCAACCTGGTGCGCTGTAATCCACGCGACGCGGGCGGACGAAATCGCGATCCCGATGCGCGCGAGATCGCCAATTGCCGCGCGCATCTGGCACGCGAGCTCGTGATCGTGCGTCCGCGAATTATCGTATGCCTCGGCCGCCTCGCGTGGCGCGAGCTGGCCGGCGCGCACGAGGCGTTTGCGACCCGGCGCGCCGGCTATCCGACTCGCGACGGCGCAATCATCTATCCGATGTACCATCCGGCCTACGTGAATCGCGGCGCCTACACGGAGCGCGAGTACCTGCGCGACTTCCGGCGACTGGCGCGGATGGCGCGGGCGGCGCGTGCGCGGCGCGATTTGACTGAATCCGCCGCGCCCGCGATGCTTACGCGGTAGCGGAACAATCGAGTATGGACGTAACGCCGGAATTTGTTGCCGCGGGTCTAAAGCGCGCCGATTACATCACCAACCAGCGCGTCGAGACGGCGGTGTTTCTTGCGCTGGCGCTCGGGAAGCCCCTCTTGATCGAAGGCCCCGCGGGGGCCGGCAAGACCGAAGTCGCCAAGGTGATTGCCGCGATGCTGCCGGCCGAGCTGGTGCGTCTGCAATGCTACGAAGGGCTGGACGAAGCACGCGCGCTGTACGAATGGAATTATCAGAAGCAGCTCTTGCGCTTGCAGGCCGACCAGGCGCAGGGCACGCGCTGGGAGGATCTTTCCGAGCACATTTTCTCGCGCGAGTACCTGCTCGAGCGTCCGCTCTTGAAGGCGATCACTTCGCCGCGCCGCGTCGTCCTGCTGATCGATGAGATCGACAAAGCCGATGAGGAGTTCGAGGCGTTTCTGCTCGAACTGCTTTCGGATTTTCAGGTCAGCGTTCCGGAGCTTGGCACGCTGCGCGCGCATGAACTGCCGGTCGTGGTGCTGACCTCGAATCGAGCGCGCGAGCTTTCGGAGGCGCTGCGCCGGCGATGCCTTCATCTGTTCATCGACTTTCCCGGAATCGAGCAGGAACGAAAAATAATCGCGCTCAAGGTTCCCGGCCTTGACCAGCGCCTGGCCGCCGAGGCGGCACGCTTCGTCGGCGCGGTGCGCAAGCTCGGGCTGCGCAAGCCGCCGTCGATCGCGGAGACCCTCGATTGGTGCCGCGCACTGGTGCGCCTGGGCCTGACCGAGCTCAACTCGGAAGCGATTCGCACCGCGCTCGGCGTGCTGCTCAAACATGAGGACGACCGCGCAAAGGTCGAGTCGAAAGCGCCGGCGTTAGCGACGCGCCGGCCGTGACGCCGCTTCGAGAACAAATCGTCAATTTCATCGCGACACTTCGCGCAGCGGGAATCCGCATCTCGGTCTCCGAATCGATCGACGCGGCACGCGCCGTCGCCGCAGCCGGTTTGGATCGCGCGCCGATGCGCGAGGCGCTGGCCGCGGCGCTCGTCAAAGACGAAGCCGATCGGAGCACATTTGACGGCGCGTTCGCGGAGTTCTTCTCCGCGCCGCCGGCCGGCAAACCGCGCGGGACGCATCCTGATCATCGCGGAGAACTCGAGTCGGCAGCGCGCGGGCGCGGCCGCCCCGGTGAGGAACCGAGTGAGGGCACGAAGCCGCCCGAGCCACCGCAGCCGAATCGCGCCGGCGCAAAGGGCGCTTCCCGCGATCGCGAGGCTCAGCCCGAAGAGCGATCCGCCGATCGTGCCGCAAGGAAAGCTGATGCGGGCAGCGCGTCGAAAAATCGTTCGGAAGAAAACCGGCTGGGAGAAGATCGCGGGGCGCGGGAGCAAGGAATCGAGGCCGGCCGCGCGGCGCGGATCCGTGAGATCGAGCGCACGCCTTTCGCCGTCTATACCGATCTCGAATACGCGCAGGCGCGCGACACGCTCGCGATCTTGAAGCGGCGCTTTCGCGTTCGGCTCGGCCGCCGGCTGCGAATCGCGAAGGCCGGGCGAATCGATTTTCGACGCACGATTCGCGCCGCGACGCAGCGCGGCGGCACGCTTGCCGATCTGCGCTTTCGCGCGCGCCGTCCGCGGCGCATCGATCTGACGATCCTCGCCGACGTTTCCGGCTCGGTGCGCTACGCGGCGGAGTTGATGCTCGAGCTCGTCGCCGGAGCGCGCGAAAATTTCCATCGCGTGCGGAGCTTTGTCTATATCGACCGGTTGGCTCAAGCTGATTTCGAGCAGGGCCATCTGGTGACCGAGCCCGCGCTCGATTTGTACGCGCGCTCGGATTTTGGACGCGTGCTGGGCGAGCTGTGGAATCGCCGCGCCGAGGTTCTGAGCCGCCAGACGATCGTGGTTATCCTGGGCGACGGGCGTAACAACCGGCGTCCCGCGCGAGCCGATCTGCTGCGCGAGATCGCGCGCAACTGCCGCGCGGTGATATGGCTGAATCCCGAAGAGGCCGCGCGCTGGGGAACCGGCGACAGCGCGATCGAGCAATACGCACGCGAGGTTCGCGCGCATGTCGCCGCGCGCAACCTGCGCGAGCTCGAACGCGGCCTCCTGGCAATCGCATAGCGCGTAGTCTCCGTCGGACGAATTGCGGTAACCGCCGATAAGCCTCGCTGAAAGCGAACCCGAACAGGTTGTCCTGTGTACCGGGGTTCGGTATAGACTTGGATCTGTGATTCGTTCCTTTGGTGAGCGTCAGAGCGAAGCCTTGTTTCGCGATGAATTCGTGAGCAAATTTCAAGGTGTTGCCCGCCGGGCCAAGCGCAAGCTCGATGCGCTCAACGCCGCCAGCCGCATCGAGGATTTAAATGTCCCACCCTCAAACCGGCTGGAAAAGCTCAGCGGAGATCTCAAGGAATTTTACTCAATCCGGGTGAATGATCAGTGGCGTGTCATTTTCAAATGGTCCGCCGGTGAGGCCCGCGAGGTCAGAATAGTTGACTATCATTAGGAGAACCGCGATGAACAGGGAATTTGCGCCGGTCACGCCTGGCGAGATGCTCAAAGAGGAATTTCTGATCGAATATGGCCTGTCGCAAAACCAACTTGCGAAGGCAATCGGAATCTCTCCCAACCGGATCGCAGAGATCGTGAATAACCGGCGCCGAATCACGGCTGATACCGCGCTTCGTTTGGGTCTCTACTTCGGCAACAGCCCCGAGTTCTGGCTGAATCTACAGACCCACTATGACCTGAAGATCGCGCGCAAGAACCTGAGGCCCGCCGAGGTGGCAAAAATCAAATCGCAGCGCGCGGCCTGAACCGCCCGCTAGAAATCCAGCAGTTCGCGCATTCGTTCGAGGACGCGGTGCGCGCGTGTCATCCTGCCGTCGGCTTGATGATCGACGTGCAGGGTCTTCTCGCGGTCGAGCTGGCGCTGTGCGACGATTTCGCTGATCGCTTCCGCCGCCTTCGGATGCTCACGGAACAGCCGGGCAAAGCCCTCACGGTTCATCTCGAGCACCTCGGTGTCGGTGACCGCTTTGATCGTCGCGTTGCGCGGGTCGCCGGCCAGGAGAGCCGCCTCGCCATAAATCTGCGCCGCGCCGCCGTAGGCAAGATGCCGCGCCGATCCGTCCGCGGCAGTTCCGATAACCTCGACCGTGCCGCGGCGCACGATGAACATTGTCTCCCCGGTCTCGCCCTCGCGCACCAACACCTCTCCGGCGCCGAACTGATGCACCTGCACGGCGGACACCAGAAAGCGTAGGTCGTCGTCGCCCAGCTCGGCAAGGAACGGAACCTTGCGCAGCTCGGACATGATCTCTGACTCATATTCGAGTTCGCCGGCTCCCACCCGCAAACGGCGTTCGCGCCGCACCTCCAGGGTGCGCATCGGGTACGGAATATTCATTCGATTGCGGCGCAGCGCGTACCACAGGTTCGACACGACTTCGGAATGAATCCGCTCCTGCAGCGCATAGTCGTCGAACCAGAATTTGATCCGGTAGCGGATCGCGCTATCGCCGTACTCCCAGGGCATCACTTCGACCGGCGGGTCGCGCACCACGTGCGGAATATCGTGCAGCACCTTAACCAGCACTTCGCGCACGCGATTGGGCGGCACGTCGTAAGAGATCCCGACCGAGATTTCATCGCCGACGGTGCCGCTGTAGTTCACCAGCACGTCCTTGCTGACCAGCGAGTTAGGGACTTCGAGCCGCTCTTTGGCGCGGGTAACCACCGTGGTCGAGCGCCATCCGATTCCGCGCACGCGGCCGATATAGTTGCCGGCGCGGACCCAATCCCCCGGCTCGAACGGCTTGCCAAGCTGGAGCATCAGGCCGCTGAAAACGTTGCTGAGCGATTCCTGCAGTGCAAGGCCGACGACCGCCGCGACCACCGTGGTGGTGGTCAGGATCGAAAGCGGTTGAAAACCAAAGTCGGTGTAGAGAACGACGCCCGCGACCACCGCCCACAGCACGAACATCACGAGATCTTTGAAGATGGTCGAGAAGTGCGCGCGGCCGCGCCGCGTGGCCGCATCGATGGCCTCGAGCAGGAAGCGGATGATCCCGAACAGGAACAGGACCAGCGCGGCGGCGGCAATCTTCTCGGCGATATCCGGCCGGCGGATCAGGGTCGAGGCGACGTCCAGGATGAGGCCGGCCGCGATCAACACGAAGGTGTTCGCGCTGATCGAAGAGCGCCGGCGCCGCAGCGCAAACGCGGCCAGCAACGCAACCGCAATCGCGACCAATTCGGCGAAATTGTGCAGGCTCGAATGGATCGCCCAGAAGCCGAGAATCGTTTGCAGCGGCGTTGACCGCATCGCTTATACCCCGATCACCCCGGCGATCCCGCCGAGCAACTTCGCGGCGGCGAAATACTCCGCGGCAATCTCTCGCGCCGCGCGCGCGTGCCGCGCGTAGTCGGCGTTGATTCGCGCGATCGCATCGACCGCTTCGCCGGCCGTATCGAAGCCCAGCAGTCCGGCGCCCTCGGGCACGAACTTCTCAAATCCGGTCCGCTGCGTCACCACCGGGCGGCCGGCCGCCAGATAGCATACCGTGCGGTCGCTGAACCATCCGGAACGCGTGCGCGCATAGATGTCTTTCGCGACGGTGAATTCGCCACGCGAGGCGCCGATATAATCGCGATACGCATCGATCTCCAACGACATCGGCACCACCGGCGCGATCGAAAATCCACCGGCAATAGCTGCATCGTAGTCGGGACCGGAACTCAGATCGGTCGCGATTTCGATCGGCTGCGCCGCGCGGCGCGCAACTTCGGTCATTTTCTGAAAGTTCACGTGCTTGGACCAATAGTAGGTATCGCCGCCGATCACCAGATCGTTGCCGTTGTTGCGCCAGGTTCCAACCGTGGTAAATGCGCGCGGCTCGGCGGGGCCAACGCCGGGATGCCATTGGTCCAGCAATACCGGCGGCCGAGTCGTGTGCCAGTCGATTCCGGCCGCGGGCAGTTTGCAATCCGGCGCGCCGATATTGGCGGCGTAGGTGAAAAACAGCTTGTGCGCCGACGCGACCTCGAGCGTCAGCGGAATCTTGCGGGCGTACTCGGCTTGAAACGTGCCCGGGTCGGTCTCGAGATAGACCAGGCATCGCGCGTTGCGATGCTCTTGGCGGGGTTCGGTTGCGCCGCACAGATTGATTACGGCGTCGGACTCACGAATAAGCTCAAGGCAACGCTCGCGCCGCATCCCGACATACTCCTCGCGCACGGCATCCAGAAACGCCCATCGCCCGGCAAAGCCATAGCGTTCGAGCACCCCACCCAGCACTTTCAGGTTGCGCGAAGGGTCGCGTGTGAACGTGGCCTCGACGGGGTCGTAGCAATACGCGCGATGATCCTCGATGTAATAGACCTCGAAGCCGAGTTCACGAAATCCGATTAGATGATGCAGCAGTTGCCAGACGACGCCCGCGAACGGGTATCGCGCGGCGAGATGAAGAACGACGATTCGGCCCTTACGCTTACGGTCCACCAGGATTGCCGCGATTTTACTGTGCGCGACGCCCTATAGATAGCGGCGTTCGTCGCACGGACTGAAAGCCTCGCCAGTCCGAAAAATCGACCTAACCCTCAACCTTCCCCGCGCGGAAATCCACGCGTCCAAGTATTGTTCCTGTGACGGAGGACCCGCGCCACCGAATGCGAAGAATATACGCGAAGCGATTCTCTGCGAATCCACTGAAACTTGCGTCCGTCATTTCGACCGCAGGAAGAAATCCCGAGCGGAGGGCTACCGCACGTGGCGTCGGCACCGAGCATGAACGCCTCGGGATTTCTCGCCCAAGGCTCGAAATGACGACCCCAGGGAACCGCCGACGCCGAGCTACCGGTCTTGCCGAGGCCGCGCCAAAGATTATCGACAGACTCCAAAATCAGTAGTGGCGGGCGGCCCCGCCCGCCCAGCGCCAACTCGCGCGCGACGCTGCTACTGCAGGCCGGCGATTCTTCTTAGCTCGTCGCTTAGAAGCTCGACCGTCTTGCGGCGCTGACTGACTTGCGCGGCGCGATTCTCGCCGAGTTCGGCGAGGTAGCATCCGCGGTCGGGCAGATAGAGCACCGCGCGATAGGGAAAGCCGGGCTTGAATTCGTGCCACGGCTTGCGCGCGATAACTCCCTCGATCGCTCCTTCGACCACCCGCTCGCACATCTCGAGTCCGTCGCGCCAGGTGAGCGCAGCGGCGGCGCGCAGGCGCGCGGTGCGGCGCGCATCCTCGACGCCTTCCATCCGGCGCATCACCTCAGCCACCAGCGCGTCGTCGGGATCCTCGTTCACGCCGCCGAGCCAGCGATGCGAATGCACTCCCGGCTCGCCGCCGAGCGCGTCGATCTCAAGCCCGCCATCGTCGGCGATCGTCGCGATACCCGCGCGCGCGAAATAAAAGCGCGCCTTGATCAGGGCGTTGCCGGCAAAGGTCGCGGCGGTTTCTTCGGGATGCTCGCGGATGCCCGCGTCGGCCAGCGAAATCGGTTGCAGCGCATAGGCGGCGAGCAACAGGCGGTACTCGCCCAGCTTGGCGGGATTGGTGGTTGCGATCAGGATTTCTTTCATCGCGATTGTGCGCGCATTTTATTTTTTTTCGCACATTTTATTTCTTTGGATTGTAGGTGAACTTGAGCTTCTCGCGTTCGCGATGCTCTTCGAGCGCCAGCTCGATCAGGCGATCGATCAATTTCATAGCCGGGATTCCGCTCGCCTCCCACAGCTTCGGGTACATGCTGATCGAGGTGAACCCGGGGATGGTGTTGACCTCGTTGACGTAGATGCGGCGCAAGTCGCGGCTGGCCAGAAAATCAACCCGCGCCATCCCGCGTATCGAGAGCGCCTTGAATGCGCGCACGGAAATCTCGCGCAGCAGTTTCATTGTGGCGCGGGCAATCTCGGCGGGAATCTTCGTGACCGCGCCCTCCGGATCGACGTACTTGGATTCGTAGCTGTAGAATTCGTGCGCGCCGGCGACAATCACTTCGCCGGCAACGGAGGCTTCCGGCTCGTCGTTGCCGAGCACCGCGACTTCGAACTCGCGTCCGGAGCATGACGCCTCGATAAGTGCCTTTCTATCGTACTGGAATGCATCCTCCAGCGCCGCGTCCAGGTCGGCGGCGCGATTTACTTTGCTGACTCCAATGGACGAGCCAATCGCGTTGGGCTTGACGAACACCGGAAAGCCAAGCGCGCGCGCAAGCCGGCGCGCGGCCGCGGGATGCGCCTGCCAGATGGCGCGTTCGACCGCGTGATAGCGCACCACTGGAACTTTCGCGGCTCGGAGCAGGCGCTTTTGCACGTCTTTGTCCATCCCGATTGCGGAGCCAAGCACGCCCGCACCAACGTACGGAATCCCAGTCAGGTCGAGCAGTCCCTGCACGGTGCCATCCTCGCCGTAAGTGCCGTGCAGGACTGGGAAGATCACATCGAGCGGACCCGAGATTGGATTTCCTGTGGCATTCGCGGTGCGCGTGAGATCGCCGGGCGCGGGCGCGCGGACCAGAGCGCGGCTGTCAGGATGCGGCAGCAGAGTGACGGGAGTGTCGCCGGCCGACAGTGACGCGAGCTGCGGAGTTGCGTCGGCGAGCAACCTGAGCGCGTCGCTTTCGAGGTACCATTTGCCATCGCGATCGATTGCGATCGGCACGATTTCATACCGCTCGGAATCCATCGCGGACATCACCGAGAGCGCCGACCGCAGCGATATCTCATGCTCGCCCGAGCGTCCGCCGAACAGAACCCCAACCCGAATTTTGCCGCTTGTCGCCATCGCTTACCGCCGCGCGCGTCTCGCCGATGCGCATCGCAGGGATTGTGACATGGCGCGCGAAAATCTTCGAGTATCGCGCAATCCATTCGCCGGCCATCTGACGCTCGGCACCGCATTCGTGCTGGCGGGTATGCGCAAGAGCCGCGAGATCGTGCTCGATCTGAAGGTCGGGCGAATCCCGGTTAACTTCACGGAGCGCGACGGTGCGATGTTCGGCGAAATGACCCAGCGCGACCCCGAATTTGGCTTCGTTCATAACGCCGACGAAGTCGCGGCAGTCACCGGGCTGCCGCGCAGCGCGATCGATACGTCGCTGCCGGTCCAGACAGTCTCGACCGGGGTGGCGTTCGCGATCGTGCCAATTGTTTCGCTCGCCGCGATTCGCAAATTGCAAATCGATCAGGCGCGGATACATGCCTATCTCGAGCGCACCGCGACTCATCAATTTTACATTGTTTCACGTGAAACATTGGATCCGGCGGCGCGGCTCCATGCGCGGATGCAGTTTATCGGCGGCGAGGATCCCGCGACCGGCTCGGCGGCCGGCGACGCCGCGGCATGGATGGTTCGTCACGGAGTCGCGCCACCGGGAGAGCGGGTGCTGATAGAGCAGGGAATCGAGATGCATCGTCCAAGCCGCATCTTCGTGCGCGCGAGCCGCGACGGCTCGCGAGTCCACGACGTCCGCGTCGGCGGCCACGTCGTCGAGGTGATTCGCGGCGAAGTATTGCTGCCCTAGTTGGCGGCCATGCGCGCGCGGAGCTTGTCCACAAAGCGGCGCATGTGGGGATCTGAGCGGTCAAACGGAATCTCGTCGAAGCCAAACCACGCGACGCGATTGAACTCGCCCGCGTCGAACCATGTACCCGCCGTCGAATCGCCGCGCAGGACGTACCACAACGAAACGTCGGTGTGCCCCGTGTCGATCCCGCCCGTCGGCGTGACGGTGACGAACACGGGTCCGTCGAAAAGAAAATCCGCAGTCTGCCGAAGTTCCTCCGACAGCTCGCGGCGCACCGCCGCCTCAGGATTTTCGCCGGGCTCGACATGGCCGCCGGTCGGCAGCCACAAGCGCGCGTTCTTGTGATCGACCAGCAGGATTTTGCGGCACTTCGGATCGATCACGGCGAAATAGCTGACCAGATGCTGGGGCGGAATGTCCGGTTTCCGGATTCTGAAAATCGGCGCGCCCGATCCGATCCATTCGAGCGTGATCGCCTTGTGCCGCTCCTCCAGCGCGTCGTGCGCCGCGATCGCGCGGACCAGCGCCGCGATCTTTTCACGCACCGCGATCATGAATAGCTAGTCAAATTCTACTGGCGATAGTTCGGCGCTTCTTTGGTGATAAACACGTCGTGCACGTGGCTCTCGCGCTGGCCCGCGTCAGTCACGCGGATAAAGCGCGCGCGGCGGCGAAGCTCGGAGAGATTGGCCGCGCCGACATAGCCCATCCCCGACTGCAAGCCGCCGATCAATTGCTCGATATTCGACGCGAGCGACCCGCGATGCGGCACGCGCCCCTCGATTCCCTCGGGCACGTGCTTGCCCGCCTCGGCCTCCTGCAGGCCGTAGCGATCGCGCGTGCGCTCGGTCATCGCGCCGATCGATCCCATCCCGCGATACAATTTGTAGGTGCGGCCCTGGTAGAGAATCGTCTCGCCGGGACTTTCCTCGGTCCCCGCGAACAGCGATCCGATCATCACCGAGGTCGCGCCCGCCGCGATTGCCTTGGTGATATCGCCCGAGAAGCGAATTCCGCCGTCGGCGACGATCGGAATTCCGCGCGGCTCGGCAACCGCCGCGGTATCCATGATCGCGGTGATTTGCGGCACGCCGACACCCGCGACCACGCGCGTGGTGCAAATCGATCCGGGACCCATCCCAACGCGCAGCGCGTCCACGCCCGCGTCGATGATAGCCTTGGCGCCGTCGGCGGTGGCGATATTGCCCGCAATAATATCCACCTCGGGACATTCGCGGCGGGTCGCGCGAATCGCGTCGAGCACGTTATGGGTATGCCCGTGCGCGGTGTCGATGCACAGCACGTCAACTCCGGCGCGGCGCAGAGCCTCGGCGCGCGCCGCGCGATCGGCACTGACGCCGATCGCGGCGCCGGCGCGCAGGCGGCCAAGGCGATCCTTGCTCGAATGCGGATGCCGCGTCGCCTTATCCATATCCTTGACCGTGATCAGGCCGCGCAGACGATCGTGCTCGTCGGTCAGGAGCAGCTTCTCGATCCGATGCGCCTGCAGAATCTCTTTGGCCTGATCGAGCGAGATCCCGGGCCTCGCGGTGACCAGCTTGGTGGTCATCACGTCGCGCACCGGCTTGTCCAGGCGTTTTTCGAAACGCAGGTCGCGATTGGTCAGAATTCCAACCAGCCGTCCCTCTTTGACGACCGGCAGCCCGGAGATGTGATGCCGCTCCATGATCGCGAGCGCGTCTCCGATACGCTGCTCCGGATCGACCGTAACCGGGTCGGCGATCATCCCGCTTTCATATTTTTTTACCGCTGCGACTTCGGCGGCCTGCTGCTCGATCGAAAGATTGCGATGGATAAATCCGATACCGCCGTGCTGGGCAAGCGTGATCGCGGTGAGCGATTCGGTGACGGTATCCATCGGGGAGGAGACCAGCGGAATGCGCAGATGGATTTTTGGCGTGAGCTGAGTGGCGACGTCACAAGCAGTCGGGAGCAGGTCGGAGAACTGCGGGAGCAGGAGGACGTCATCGAAAGTTAGACCTTCGCGAAGCTCCGAATGGGGCATTGGCAGACCCTCCCTAAGCAAAAAGCCCGCAGTTAACCTGCGGGCTTTCGTCCGTTTGTATGAGCTGACACGCGTGCGGTGGAATAAGACGCGCCATATCTGTAGGTAACAGACTCCCCGCGCCGAATCAACATCGAGGGCGGCGCGAAGAATCCGTGATAGGAGCGGTTGCGGCACAAAAGATCCGAAATTCCTCGCGCGCGGCAGCCACGCGGGCGGGAATGACGGAGCTGCGGGCCTATTTGGGATCGGGAAGCTTGAGGTCCGTTGCGCAGTCTCTGCAAAGCAATTCTTTCGAGGAGGTCCATTCTCCGTCGTACTGATCGGAGGGCAGTTCGTAAAAATCGCGAAACACGATCATGATTACGCGATCGCACTCGGGTCCGCCGTGGTGCTTTGCCTTGCAGCGGATTACGGACGCCCATTCGTGAACTAGTTTCTCAAGGTGTGCGGCCAGCGCGTCGACGTTTTTGAATTTCCTCGCAGTTTCTTTGCTCATGAGCGGGTCTCCATTGTCAATTTCGCGTATGAGAGCCGCAATGAACGGCGTGTCATGAGTCTATCGCGGCGATCTCCTTCGCTGTCAGGGTTATCACGTCATCGAGCAATCGCGTCGAGAGCGGGAAGGCGGTGAGCAGCAACTCGATACGGCGATTCTGTGCCGGAACTGTCGCGCGATGAAACAATTGGTTGCGCTCGCGAAGCGATAGCCAGGTCTCTTCGCGGCAGGGATAGGCCAGACAGACGGCGACTCTAGGTGTGCGTGCGGTGGTCGAGTATGCAAGCACCTGTAGCAAGTCTTCGCGGTGGTGTTCGCGGATCGATTCATCGAGATTTCGCCAACGACTATCTTGCATCTCTTCCCAGTGTTGTTTGTACTTCGCATCGACGATTACGGTTAAGTTTTCGCGTTCGAGTACGACATCAGGAACGAGAGACTTCTGTGAGCCGAGGTAGGGAGGATCCCACGAAATCGGGACTACAGTTTCGCGCAGACGCCCGGTCTTGAGCACTCCACCAGAGCGACGGGCAACCCCGGCGAAAATCACTTCTGCCCAAGCCTCGAAAAATTCCTCCATCGACATCGACCACGCGAGACCGCGCAAATCGCTCATCCCGCCGAGACCTCGTTCCTCCGCGGTCCATTCGATCGCTTCGATTCCGCCGGAGTAGGCCTCTGATTTGAGCCGCCTGCGCATCCATCCGAATACCTCCGCGGGACGCGGACGCACTGGAACCACATCACGCAGCCGATCCCGGAGCGTCAAGCAGCGCTCGATTAGTTCGAGCACATAAATCCCGGCAAAGCGCTGGGTTTCGAGACTTCCGAGATGAGCCTCGACCGCAAATCGAATCGCAGATCTCAGTCGTCGATCGTCGCGGAGATCAGGGAATTGGCAAGGTACCTGTAGATAGAGTCCTCGACTAATCTGACGGTTCGCGTACCCGCCCCAATCCACGCTACCGCGAGGGGCGGGACGCTCCTCGCGCACGAGATCGAATTTCCGCTCCAGGCTGTCGAGCAACTTCTTCAACCGAAAGAGCACGATCGAGGACAATAACCACGGCGGGATTTTTCGGTCTGACTTCGGAAGCAGGGGCTGAGCCAGTGGCGATGGGACCACACGCCATCCTGTCGCATTCATCACCCGCCCAAGGCCTGGCCAGCCGAATCGCGGACTGACGATTAAACCGAAATCGAATTTTCCGCTGGTTGGAGAAAGCAGAGGTACTGCACCAATTCGGTTCGATGAGGTGCAATCAAAATAGACACTCGAACCATCAAAATGCGCTCGCAGCTCAATCCCGACGGACCGGAGCCTTTCGATATTTCGAGAGATGAATTGCTCGGCCAACCGCGCGATTGGCGCGTTTTGATCACGTGGTTGTTGTCCGCCAAGCAGGAATTTGGCCGGGATCTCCGCCCTTCCGGAATCTGCAAGCTCGAGGAGACCGCCATCGGGCCGCGTCCGCAATTGGAGAGGGCGCGCGCGGTTCGCACTCGCGCGGCGTTCAGGCTTTCGCGCCGGGCGAGTTTTCACAACGTGTTGATCCATTGCAGATAGGATCGTAGCGGTTCCGCGAACGACGTCACGTATCCTTGCGCGAGATATTCTTCGATCAATGGCGCGAGCGTAATTCTCAGCTGTTGCCCGGTTTGTTTTGGATCCTTGTTCAAGAAATACGAGTGGCCCGGCATCAACTGGAAGGCGTCATCGCTCGCGTGCTCGACAAAGATGTTTAGAAGTTCTGCAAATGCATGTTGCATTGCGTCACTGCCGCCTTCCCGGACGATCCTCATTTGCGGCCAAAGTTTTTGAAACGCGAACCGCCGACGGATCGCGACGTCAACCACTGCGAGACTACGATCGGCGGTGTTCATGGTTCCGATGATATGTAGATTCTTCGGAAGCGATAGATGCTTTTCGAACGGCGGACCAAAGTCGAATGGTAAATCAATAGTACGGTTCGAGTCGTCATCGGACTCCAAAAGATAGATCGCTTCGCCAAGGACCTTTGACAGGTCCGCGCGATTGATTTCGTCAATATGCAGCAGATAGGGCTTTTTGCCCGAACCCGCCTGTTCAGCGGCCTCGATCAGAAAGCCTTTTTTCGGGGCGAATTTCAGACCCAGCGCACCAGGCGCTGTATCTGGCGCGAGTCCTCCGACAAAATTTTCGTAGGTAGTGTTCGCGTGAAACTGGATCGTTCGTCCGTGTCCCTCATATTGTTTACGAATCAGTTCCCGAGCCATCCGAGTCTTCCCGGTACCAGGTGGCCCCTGCAGAACGACATAGCGGCGCTGTTCCAGCAGTATCGCGGCTTCCTGCGCAGAAATGTCCGGCATCAGATGCTCAAGCCATTGCTGTCGCAGCGAATCGCGCTCGGCCTGGTATTGCTTGATCGGATTCTCACCACGCTCTTCAAACATCAGGTCCAGAAAGGCAGTCAGGGCTTCCAGCGTCTGTTCCTTGCTTCCGTTCGGCGCATAGATTCCGTACAAAAAACTCCCATACCTTTTGAATACGCCGGGATAATTCGAAAACTCCGAAGTAACGTTTGGCGGCACGATTAGATCAGTCCGTGGAGGCTCTTGCTTGGCCCACGCGACGAGGCGGCCGTGAGCTTGCTTACTATTTAGCCAGTCGCACATTGCGTTGAGCTTTCGCGCATGCCCAGGACGCCCGAGGATGTTTTCATCTGGTGCGATGCCATTAGTACCAACTACGAAGGTCAGCAAACAGGGCGCGTCCGGAACCGGAAAAATTGCAAGAGACATTCCTCCATAGGCGCCAGAGTCTGGATTACTATGATGGATCAGCGCGGCGTACGGGACGTTCTGACCGTCGGCAGTTTCGGGCATCTCCGGCGCTCTGATTTTCACCTGGCGCTCGGCGGCGGCTGGATATCTACCGACCGACGACCCGAACAAGTCCTTGAATGCCTCCCTGACTCTCGTAGGCCAATCCTTTGAGTAGCCCCGTTCCAAAACCGCCCCGAGAAGCTTATCCGACCACATCCAATTCCCTCCTTTGAAATCATACGTGAAGAAGTATTTTAAGCGTCCCTACTCAATCTTGTGTAGTTCCGCCGCGTGGCGAATTTTTGGGTGATCTATCCAGTCATAGCGGTTGTGCTGATCGATTAGGCGGCCTTCGATTCCGGCGGCTTTGGCGCCTAGCATGTCGATTGAGTAGATGTCGCCGGCGTAGCGGGCTTCGCCGGGGGCGATGCCTAATCGATCCAGTGCGATTTGGAAGATGCGCGGGTCGGGCTTCGCCACTCCGACCACGTGCGAGTCGATTATCGTGTCGAAAAATTCCGCGAGGCCGAAGCGCTCGGCGTCTGCCGCCACCTGGCCCTCCGCGTTGGACACGATCGCGAGCTTGTAGCCTGCGCGCTTTAAGCGCTCGAGCGCCTCGTGCGTGCCGGGCCGCACGACGCGCCACAGAGTAGCCTGGCGATGTATCTTCTGGAAGCGCTCGCCGCATTCGCGGATTTCCTCCGCGGGAATTCCCGCCGCGCCAAGCCATTCGCGGAAAAATTCCTCGTAACCGGTGTTCACGTCGCGCGCGCGCCCGCTCATCATGTAGCGATCGATCATCGCACGTCCGCGATACTCCGCCAGTTCGAGCCCCAGCGCGTCGAGCTTGCGCCCGGGCCGGCTGAACTCGCGCGCGAGCAGTTCGTAGTCAATAAAGGCGAGCGTGCCGCCAAAGTCGAACAGCAGGGCTTTGAGATCCTTTCCGCTCGCGATCTTTGTGTGATGCGCTTTCGCCGGATGTGGTCTGGTCGTCGATTTTGCCTTCATCGCAACTGAGCGTAACCCTGCACCACCATCCATTGGTAGCGCGGGCGTCTGGTCCGCGGCAGGGTAAATATCCCGGCGTCGGCGGTTTCCCTGGAATCGTCATTTCGAGCCCCGGGCGAGAAATCCCGAAGCGCCCAGGCTCCGCGCCAACGCCACATGCAGCGGCCCTGCGCTCGGGATTTCTCCCTGCGGTCGAAAGGACGGCGGCGAGCCTCAAAGCCTGGCGGCGAGCCCCAGT
>JBOHWH010000189.1:0-35365 GCA_050736695.1 Binataceae bacterium (SeqCode)
GGCCGCCGCTTCGGTTTCAACGCCGGTGCCCGCGCTCGCACCAGCGCCCGCGGCCGCGCCACCGGGCGGCGGGTTCCGCGCTCCCGTCTATCAGCCCCGCGAAGGCGATATCGTCGAGCCGTTCACGCGCCGGCGAAAACTAATCGCCGAGCACATGGTCTTCTCGAAGACTCATTCGCCGCATGTTTCTACGCTGGCCGAAGTCGATATGACGCGAATCTCGCGCCTGCGCGACAAGCACAAAGCCGCATTCGCCGAGCGCGAGGGTTTCACGCTCACGATGCTGCCGATAGTCGCCGCGGCGACGGTCCGCGCGCTCAAGGAATTTCCGCGCATGAACGCGTCGGTGGTCGGAGACGCGGTCGTGACTCGGCGCGAGATCAATCTGGGAATTGCGATGGACTCTGAAGACGGCCTGCTGGTGCCGGTTCTGAAGCGCGCCGAAGGGATGTCGGTCGTCGGCATCGCGCGCGAGATCGCGGCGCTGCAGCGCAAAGTCGCTGACAAGAAAATCTCTCCCGACGATCTCGCCGGCGGCAGCTTCACGCTCTCGAATCCGGGCCGCGAGGGAAATCTCTACGGGTTTGCGATTATCAATCAGCCGCAAGTCGGAATCCTGCGCATGGGCGAGGTCAAAAAACGCCCGGTCGTAATCGAAGTCGATGGCGAAGACGCAATCGCAATCCGGACCATGATGTATCTGGCCCTGTCGTACGACCATCGCGTGATCGACGGCGTCCTCGGCAACCGCTTCCTTTACCGCACCGCGCGAATAATAGAGGAAGCCGACTTCGAGCTGTAAGCCGGGCCGCGCGCCGCGCGGGTTTCACTGCTTGCGAATCTGAACCGACAAATTCAGATTCGCGCAGACAATCTCACTCGCTCTACGCGATCGCTCGAAGCTTCTGCGCAATCGCGCCGCGGGTCGCGTTGCGGGCGGGAATTGCGAAGCCGAGCAGTCCGATCGCGGCGGCGAGCGCAAGGCTCCCAATCATCACCGACGGCAACAGATGGACGAACTGGAGCACCATTCCCAGCGGTCCGCTCAGGCCAGGATTCAGGAGCAGCAGGCTGTATGCGGCGGCGCAGCCAAGTGCGCCCGCGACCAGACCGATGAGCAGCCCTTCGGCCATCATTAGCCCGATCAGCCGGGACCGCGTGAAACCGAGCGAACGCATCACCGCAAGCTCCGCGCGCCGTTCGCGCGCCGCCATAGCGCCGGTGTTCGCCGCGACGATTGCGACCACGAGCACGATGATCAATGCGATCGCCTCGACGCCGCTGAACAGAATTCGCATCTGCCCCATCTGCGTTTGCATCACGCCCAGTTCGGTCTGGGTTTGCGTCTCGAATCCCGAATCTGCAAATCGCTCGTCGATCTCGCGGATTACCAGCGGCGCGTTTTCCGCATGATCCAGCCTGACGATATAGGTCAGGACCCCGTCCTCGTAAGCGCCGTGCTGGAGTCGTTCGATCGGCACGATCACGAGCCCCATCGGCGCCCCGGATCCGATCATTCCAACAATCGTGAAGTCCACCGGATCGAAGGTCATCATCTCCGGATGCAGCGTCACCCGGTCGCCGATTTTCCACTTGTAGCGTCTCGCCAACGAGGCGCTGACCACGCCGCTTTGCCGGATCTCCTGCAGCTGGGACGCAGCCTCTGGCGCGATACTCCAGTCGGGAAAGATAGTTTCCAACTCGGTCGGGTCGAGTCCAATCAGCGGAATCTGATCGCCCGGATCGCGGTACCTCGCCAGCGTCTCGAGGTCGCCGGTCACCGCTTCGACGTGCGGCAGATTGCGAATCGTGTTCGCGTAAGACCTTGGCAGCAGGTAAAAGAAGCTCGACTTGTCGGCGACAACCAGGCGCAGGCTGCTGCTCCGGTCGCGAAGAAGCTGGCTGACGGCCGCGGGCAGGCTCAGCAGTGCGGCGAACATGAAGATTGTAAGGCTGATCGACAGCACGGTTAAAATCGTACGCCGGCGGTTGCGCAAGAGATTGCGCCATACGATCGGCAGAAACTTCATCTCGACTCTCTCACAGTCGTTCGCGGCCCGTGCCGTCCAGATGCATTCTAGCAGGAGAGCGGCGACAAGTCGGTGCCGGTTGACCCCTCGCCGAGCCGCGTCCATTGACGCACGCGCGCGTTGGCTGAAGCATATGGAGCAGAGCGCGACTTGCGCGGAGCTTGGTGACGACGATGAAAGCGATGGCGGTTGAAAAGCAGGCGCCGATCGAATCTTCGCCGCTTAAGCAAATCGACGCGCCCGTTCCAGATCCCGCGACTGGCGAGATCCTTGTCCGCGTCCGCGCTTGTGGTGTGTGCCGGACCGACCTGCATGTTACCGAAGGCGATTTGCCGCTGAAGCATCCGCGAATCATTCCCGGGCATGAAGTCGTCGGAATCGTCGAGAAGAACGGCGCGGGGGCGACGCGCTTCGCCTTGGGCACTCGGGTCGGAATCGCATGGCTGCGCGAGACTTGCGGCGCGTGCGCCTGGTGTCTGCGCGGACGCGAGAACCTGTGCCCGAACGCACGCTTCACCGGATGGGACCACGACGGCGGATACGCCGAGTTCGCGGTCGTGCGCGAGGATTTCGCCTACGCGATTCCCGCCTCGATCGGCGATCAGGAAGCCGCGCCGCTTTTGTGCGCCGGCATCATCGGCTATCGCGCGATCAGACGCGCCGAGATCAAGCCCGGCTCCGCCGTGGGACTTTACGGTTTCGGTGGCTCGGCGCATCTCGCACTCCAGGTGCTGCGTCATTGGAAGTGCAGGGTGTTCGTGATGTCGCGCGGCGGAGTGCATCGCGATCTCGCCAAATCGCTCGGGGCCGAATGGATCGGTGCGGCCGATGAGCGCCCGCCGGCGCCGCTGGACGCGGCGATCCTGTTCGCGCCCGCGGGAAATCTGGTGGCGCCCGCAATGGCCGCGCTCGATCGCGGCGGTATTCTCGCGATTGCGGGAATCTACCTGAGCCGGATTCCGCCGCTCGATTACGACCTGCTTTTCCAGGAGCGCGAGATCCGCAGCGTCACTGCAAACACGCGCGCCGACGGCGAAGAATTCCTGAAAATCGCCGGCGAGATCCCAATCCAAACCAGCACGGTACCCTTCGACCTGACCGACGCGAACCGCGCTCTCACGATGCTGAAGCACGACGAAATAAAAGGCGCCGCCGTCCTGAGAATCTAGCAAGCGAAACCGCGGATTCCGCGGATTTCACTGCTTCAGAAGGAAGAAAACGAAATGCGTGTGGCTTTCACTTTACGATGATCCTGTCGACGCCGAAGCGCGAAAAAAGATCCGGATGCTTTCGATCATGGCGTTCACTCGCGCGGGAACGACCGAGCGGAAACGATAGGCTGGGCGCGCGAATCAGCGATTTTGGGGTTGCCGCGGTCTCCCTAACGAGTGTTCGGGTTTTTGCCAGATTTGTTCATGGCTGAACTGTTCAGCCTTATGTTCGCGGCCGCTTGATGCGACAATGATCGCGTGAAGGCAAATTTACATCATCGTGAACGTTCGTCCGCCGCGGCGCCGGCCTTTCTCTGCGCAGTCCGTAGTGCGCGCGCGGATGGCAGTCGCTACGAAACCATCGCGTGCGCTTTTGATGTTCGAGATTCTGTCGACCGAACGATCGAACGAGCCGGGAATTTCGAGGAAAAAACGCAGGTACGAAAAGTCGCAACAAAGCCAGTGTTCCGGAAACAATCGCCAGTAATTTCAGGGAGTTTTTTTGGCGACGGAGACTGAAAAGATACCAAACGAACCCACCGAATTCCGGCGTCGCCCGCCGATCGAAGGCATTCTTTTGCGCGGGCGGCGGCGCGGCGTCTGCAAGAATTGCTTCATCGACGATCGGTTGATCATTAGCAATTTTTCCGGTTTTGTTGACCGGCGCGAGCCGCGCTTGCTACGCTTCACATGAGTTCTGAGAAACCGTAGAGGAACGAATGGCGGACACAACGGCATCGAATCAAATCAGCAAAGGCGACGAAATTCTGCTTGCCGACGCTGCCGTGCTGACGCGCCTGGACAAGGCGATCGCGTGGGCGCGCAAGTTTTCGATTTTTCCATATCCGTTCGCGACCGCGTGTTGCGCGATGGAGTACATGTCGCTGTCGCTGACCCCGTATGACATCGATCGCTTCGGCGCGTTGCTCCCGCGCTTCACTCCGCGCCAGGCCGATCTGCTGATGGTGATCGGCACCGTCACCGTACGGCAGGGACCGATCCTGCGCCGCGTGTATGATCAGATGGCCGAGCCCAAATGGGTGATGGCGTTTGGCGCGTGCGCGGCGTCGGGCGGCTTCTATGACAACTACGCGACAATTCCGGGAATCGACAAGATCGTTCCGGTCGATGTCTATGTCCCCGGATGTCCGCCCCGGCCGGAAAGCGTGCTCGACGCGCTGATGGCGTTGCAGCGCAAGATTCAGGGCGAGAAGCAGAAACTGCTCGGCCTCGGCCCGAACCATCAGGCGGCCTGACCCGCGCCGCATCCGCGAATTGCCGATGGAACGCATACTGACGCGCTGGCTGGATATCCCTGATATCAACCGTCTTGAAGTTTACGAGGGCAACGGCGGCTACCAAGCCCTGCGCAAAGCTCTGTTCGAGATGAAGCCCGAGGACTTGATAAGTGAAGTCAAGAACTCGAACCTGCGCGGCCGCGGCGGCGCCGCGTTTCCGACCGGAACCAAGTGGAGCTTCATCCCCAAGGATTCCAAGAAGCCGGTTTATCTGATCTGCAACGCCGACGAGAGTGAGCCGGGCACCTTCGCCAATCGCTACCAGCTCGAAAAAGATCCGCATCAGATCCTCGAAGGAATCTTGATCGCGTGCCGCGCGGTCAACGCGCACGTCGCCTACATGTATTTCCGCGGCGAATTCGCCGTGCAGAAACGCATCGTCGAAGCCGCTATGGCAGAGGCGCGCGCCAAGGGTTATCTCGGCAAGAACATCATGGGCTCGGGCTTCGATGTCGAGATCTACGCGCATCGCGGCGCGGGCGCATACATCTGCGGCGAAGAATCGGGGCTGCTCGAATCGCTCGAAGGCAAACGCGCCTACCCGCGCAATCGCCCTCCGTTCCCCGCGATCTCGGGTGCGTTCGCCTCGCCGACCGTGGTCAATAATGTCGAGACGCTCTCGAACGTCCCGTGGATCATCAAGAAGGGCGCGGACTGGTACAAATCGATCGGCCCCGAGAAAAGTCCCGGACCGAAACTCTTCTGCCTTTCGGGCCATATCAACAAGCCCGGGCTGTACGAATTGCCGATGGGCTTTTCGCTGAAGGACCTCATCTACGATGTCGGCGGCGGGATGCTGAGCGGCAGGGCGCTCAAGGCAGTTATCCCGGGCGGCGCGTCGTTCCCGCCCTTCACCGCCGAAGAGGCGGTCAAAGTCGCGATGGATTTCGACTCGGTCCGCACCGCCGGATCGCTGATGGGCACGGCGGGCGTGATGGTGATGAACGAAGACACCTGCATGGTCGATGTACTCCGCACGGTCGCGCATTTCTTTCATCATGAATCATGCGGACAGTGCACGCCGTGCCGCGAAGGATGCGGCTGGATCGAGAAAGTGCTGATCGACATGGAGGCCGGACGCGGAAAGCTCTCCGACCTGGATTTACTGGTCAACGTTTCGAGCAACATGGAAGGCAACACCATCTGCGTGCTCGCCGATTCGCTCGCGATGCCGACTAAGGGAATTATCAAGAAGTGGCGTCCGGAGTTCGAAGAGCACATCCGGCTCGGACGGTGCCCGTTTCGCGATCGCGACGGCAACCTCGCCGTGCCGCCGCATCCGGCCTACGACGTATCGCCGCGGGCATGAACCGGGTTTGAATAATCTTCAGGGATAGCGCGCCGATGCCAAAGCTCACAATCGATGGCAAAGAGATCGAAGTCGCCGACGGGATCAACCTGATCGACGCGGCCAATCAGGCGGGAATCGAAATCCCGCACTACTGCTACCATCCGGGGTTGAGCATCCCCGGCAATTGCCGGATGTGTCTGGTAGAAGTCGAAAAAGCGCCCAAGCTTCAGATCTCGTGCAACACCAAGGCTGCCGAAGGCATGGTCGTGCACACTACGAGCGAACGCACCAAGACCGCGCAGAAAGCGGTGCTCGAATTCCTGCTGATCAATCATCCTATCGATTGTCCGGTGTGCGATCAGGCGGGCGAGTGCCTGCTGCAAGATTACTACATGGATTACGACGCGCAGCCCTCGCGCTTCTCACTGGGCAAGAAGAACAAAAAGGGCAAAGCGATCGATATCGGCTCGGACGTGATGCTGGATCAGGAGCGCTGCATCCTGTGCGCGCGATGCACCCGGTTCTTTGACGAGGTCACCAAGACCAGCGAGCTCGCGATCTTCGAGCGCGGCGACCAATGCCAGATCAATCACTGGCCCGACCATCCGATCGACAACCAGTACGCGGGCAATGTGATCGACATATGCCCGGTCGGCGCGTTGACTGAAAAGGAATTTCGCTTCCGCATGCGAGTCTGGTATCTGCATCGCACCGCCAGCGTGTGCGCTGGATGCGAGCGCGGATGCTCGATCGATATTCATCACAACCGCGGGCGTATCTACCGCTTCAAGCCGCGGCAGAACCCCGATGTGAACAGCTATTGGATGTGCGACGAAGGGCGTCACAGCTTTCCCTCGCTGCAGGGTGAAAGCCGGCTTACCACGCCGCTCTATCAGGACAAAGACCGGCTGGTCGCAGAAAGTTGGGACGACGCGATGCACCGCGCGGCCACGCGGATTACCGAGCTCGGCCGGCAATTTGGCGCGAACGCCATTGGCGCGGTGATCGGCGCGCAGTCAACCAACGAAGAAGCTTTCGCGCTCAAGCAATTGCTTAGGGACACGATCGGATCGGAACGAATCGCGACGCTTAGCTGGTCGCCGCCCGGCGCCAGCGGCGACGACAATCTGCTGATCCGCGCCAACAAGAATCCCAACACTCGCGGACTCGCCGCGCTCGGCCTGCCCGATGGCGCCCTCGACACGCTCTCGAACGCGGTCGCGGCGGGCGAGCTCAAGATGCTCATCACGCTGCGCTCCGATTTGGTAACGCCGCTGGGCGAGGCGGAGTTCATCCGGCGCTTTGGTCCGCTCGATTATTTGCTGGTGCTGGATACCGACGCGAACGAGATCGGGCAGATGGCGAATCAGCTATGGCCGATCGGCGCGTACCCGGAAATCGACGGCAGCTTCACCAACTTCAAGGGACGGGTGCAGAAGATTACCTCTGCGTTTCCGGCTCCCGGACAGGCGCTCTCGGGAATCGATGCGATCGCGCGCCTGGGCCACGCGCTCGATGGCATCGAGCGTCCCAAGATCGCGGCCGAGGTGTTTGCCGCGATGGCGCAGCAGGAATCCGCATTCGCCGGCTTAAGCCTCGACGGCCTGGGTCCGCACGGCCGGGACCTCGCGCAATCCTGAGTCTGGTTCTCAGGCGCTGGATGTTCGCGGCGAAGAGACCGCTGAGACAGCGGCCCCCACCGACCAAGGCGTCGCGGCGCGGACATCGTGCCTTGTTCAATAGGATCGGCGTCCTGCCAATCGTAGCGTGAGCCAGTGCGCTACTTATCCGTGACACTCGAAGCGGATATTAGAAGCGCCCGCCTTGATTCGACTCAATCGGGTGCGAACCTTTTGCGTCAGCGGCAGATCTGGAAATGCTTTCGCGAATGCCTCGAACCCCGCTGTTACCTGCTGCTGGTTTCCGCACGCGCAGGTGCCCGAGGAGAACTCCGCGTCCATGCTGTCCAGCTCGCCCTGCGCTTCGGTGGCGTAGTCGGCCGGATACTGGGTGCGGAAACTGAGCCATCCGCGATAAAGCCCGACCAGCAGCGGTCCTTCGAACCGGGTGCATCCGCCGGGGTTGCCTTGCGCGGTGATGTAAGCCGGAAAGATCGGATTCGAGTCGGGTTCGGTGCGCGCGTAGATCTCGAAGAATGCCCGGTCCGCCTTGGTGCCCTTGCGCCGCGCCAGGTTGCTGAAGAAGCCGGCACCCGGCCGCACGGCGGCAGCGCTTCCCCGGACGATCCGCATCCCCGGCATCTTCTTTTGCAACGCGGCAAATTCCTCAGCGCTGAGGGTATCGAGAATCGCCTGGACCTCGGGCGCCGACTGGATTCCGATCTCGAAGACCGGTTGCAGGCTCTGCCGCCCATGCGAGTTCATGATCGCCGCAAGCGCGGTCGCGTACTCGTCAACCGAAGGCGGAATATCCGCGGCGCCGGCGTACAGGCGCGCGACGAACAGCACGCAGGGTCCAATCGCGATTGCGAGCGTGAGCGCGGCGATTTGCCGGAGACCTGATTTAAACAATGGCGCGCGCATTGCGGTTTGAGAAGCATCGGTAGCATCGCGGACCCCGCGCGCGCAATGGCCCGGCGCGGATCGTCAAGGGCAGGGCAGCGGGTTCTACGAGGCCTGCAAATCACTTCGATCTAATTGAGATAGGCCAGGATTTTTTCGGCGACTCGCTCCGCGGTGAGACGATCGCCGGATTGCGCGGCCAACTCGAGCTCCGCAGCTATCGCGATGCCGTCCGCAGCGCCTGCGGATGATATAGGTAGGCAAATATCAGGTGGTTACGGTGAGCCTCGATGAGCAATTAGTTCGCGGTAGTCCCGAATTGACACACTGCGAAACAGATCCGATATGCGACGGTGGAATAGTGCGACCGGCGGCCTCGCGGTCGCCGGTCTAGTTTGGCAAGTATCAGTAGTTCAACTCGTCATGGCGCGGCTTTTACCATCGCTTGGGTCGTGAAGAAGTCGCGATCGACCGCGCCCATATTGATGTACCAGCATTCGCGTTCCGGGGTGTGCTGGCCCGGCAGGTAGCACATGGTGGCCTGTCCGGATTGTACGTCGGTGGCGGCAGCTCCGACCACGAAGGCGCGCTTGAACGGATAGATCGCAACTCGCGCGTCGGGTACCGGACGATCGCGATAGGTCAGCCAGTAGATATGGTTCTGCCAGAGCTCGCCGTTGGCGTCGTACTCATCGACATACGGCTCGAACCAGACTTCGCTATCGATATACAGAATCGATTTTGAGTGGATCGCCTCGCTGTTGTTGACGTTCCATCGCGGCTGCGTCTGGACCAGATACAACTGGCGCATCTCCCAATTCTCGGGACACGCGCTTCCACCGCCGTCGGTTTGGCAGGTGATCTCGGGCGAATGCGCCGCATTCACCGACGCCAGCATCGTCTTTTCGCCCAGGAACTTGTAGTTGTACTCTTCGATCTTGGCGTTGAAGCCCGAATAATGATCGGGGTCGAAGTTGGTCGGATTACCTCCGCCGTTTACCGCGTCGCTCATCAGACCTTCGTTGAGACGGCGCACGCGGCGTGTTCCCGCGGTCCAATTCCATATGTCGTCGCCCTTCTTCGGATTCTGGTAACGATAGCGGATAAATCCGCCACCACGATCATTTTCGGGCGCCAGAATCGGGTACAGCGCGAATAGCCAATAGCGATTAGTCACTTTGAAGTCGGGATCGATCGGAAGCGGCTGCACCTCGGTGCGTCCAACCTCGTCGTAACCTGCGTAGTGGCCGATCTGGTAGTAGTCGATTACCCTAATTGGCCGGTTGCGCCCGGTGTCGACAACGTCGCAATCGTAGTAGCGGAGGTCGTAGTCGTCGGTGGTGATCGGACGAAAGGCATTGTTCCACATGATCTTGGTCGCGATACTCGGATCGTTCGGATCAAGAAATGGGAAAGGCTGGCCGGCAACATAATTGACTACGCTGCGACCGTCGGGCGAGAGCCGCACCTGATCGGCATATTTCTCAGTCGCGTCACGGTACGGCGGCGGCCAGTCGATCCGCTCCGACGGAACGATCTTCATCGTCATTCCGTTGACGACTTTGTAGTAAACTCCCGGCGACACCAGGTTCTTCACCTTGTACGAATTGGCGTAGGTGATCGTCTCTCCGGGTTTAACTTGGGCGCTGGCCGGCGGGGCTCCGAGAAAAAATATCGCTGCGAACAAGAGAGCGGCCGCGCGCCACGTCCATGCGTGGACTTCTTTGAGCATGACATACCTCCTTCCTCTGACTGCGTTAATCAGCCGAAACAGATGATGCCACGGGCGAGCCGCCACGGGTCGCCTCAATCAAGACAGGGGGAACGAGGACTGCGACAAGTCGCAACTCCTGCGGGGGCACCTGACTATTCGGACGAAACGCGCAGTAATTTAATTCATTGAGCCGAATTAATTCATTGGGACGAAAGGAAAAGTGGCGTATACTCAGATTATCAAATCGCGCGCAGCGCCTGAGTGAGATCTTCGATCAGATCCTCGCTCGCTTCGAGTCCGACTGACAGCCGGACCAGTCCGTCGCTGATTCCGGCCTGCTCTCGATACTCCGGCGACATCCCGGAGTGCGAGGTCGCGGCAGGGCGCGTGATCAGCGTCTCGACGCCGCCGAGGCTGGGCGCGTTGATTGGAATCGTCGTGCGCGCGATGAACATCTCGGCCGCGGCCAGTCCTCCTTCAAGCTCGAAGCTCAGCACGCCGCCGAAGCCGTCGAACAATTCGCACGCGCGCAAATGATTCGGATGGCTCTCAAGACCGGGGTAGTTCACCCGCTCGATTTTCGGGTGCTGCTCCAAAAAGCGCGCGATCTTGAGCGCGCTCTCGTTCTGATACCGCACCCGCACCGCGAGCGTCTTGATGCCGCGGCTCAGCAGGAAGCAGGCATGAGGATCGAGCACGCCGCCCAGATGGTTGAGCTTGTGCGTGATCTCCGCGACCAGCTCCGCGCGCCCGATCACGGCGCCCGCCACGATATCGGTATGGCCATTTAGATATTTGGTCGCGCTGTGCAGCGAGAGATCGAAACCAATTTCGGCCGGACGAAAATTCATCGGGCTCGCGAAAGTGTTGTCGATGATCGAGATGAGCCCGTTGGCGCTCGCGAAATCCACCGCCGCTACGAGATCGTTTACCCGCAGCGTCGGATTCGAAATCGACTCGACATATATCGCCTTGGTGTTCGGACGGATCATCTCCCGCCAGGAGGCCGGGTCGTCGCCATCGATAAAATCCACTTCCATGCCCATTCCGGGAAATTCCTGCGTCAGCAGATCGTGCGTGCCGCCGTAGAGGCTGTCCTGCGCGAGCAGATGGCCGCGGCCGCTCAGCGTCGTGATGAGGGTCGCCGAGATCGCGGCCATCCCGCTGCCCGTCACCAGCGCGGCCTCGGCGCCCTCGAGGCTCGCGAGCTTGGCGTGCAGCGCGGAGTGATTGGGGGTGTTGCTCAGCCGGATGTAGCGAAGATCGTGGTAGCTGGCCGCGCCGGCCGACTCGAACGTCGAGGATTGGAATATCGGCATCGTGACCGCGCCGGAAATCAGTGGCTCGGGTTCGCCCGCGTGAATCAGCCGCGTCTCAATCGCCTTCATCAGCCTTGCCATTGGCGCTCTCCTGCCTGCCGGATGCACATCGTTCTATCATTGAACCGTTCGTAGTTCCGCATCGTCGCCGCCTGTATGCTGAATGCCGCGGTCTAAAGATTTATGGGCAAGAAAATCGCGCTCGGATTGATCAGGGATCTGTTTTTCCGCTCAAAGCTCGACGCGGTGGCAGAGTCGCTCGGCGTCGAGGTGTTGTACGCCTCCACGCTGGAGACCGCGGCGCGGCAATGCGCGGGGCATCATCCGGCGCTGGTCCTCGCCGATCTTTCCGACGCGTCATTTCCCGCGAACGAGACGATCGCTCAAACCCGCGTCCACGCACCCGATGCGCGAATCGTCGGCTTCGCTTCTCACGTCGATCTGAAACTGCTCAACGCCGCGCGCAAAGCCGGATTCGATTTGACCCTCTCGCGCAGCGAGTTCACCGCGCGCCTCGCGGAGTTGTTGAGCCTCTGACTAACGACCGCTGACGTTCCGCCCGGCAGGATGTTATAAATATTCAGATGCATCCAGTCCTGGCGGATTTCCATCCTGCCGTGCGCGAATGGTTCTCGCGGCGTTTCGACGCGCCCTCGCGCGCGCAGGAACTTGGATGGCCTGTAATCGGCACGGCGGGCGCCGGCTCGCGGCACGATGTCCTGCTCTGCGCGCCGACGGGCAGCGGCAAGACGCTCGCGGCTTTCATGTGGGCGATCGACAGCCTTGTGCGCGAGGCTGAGCGCGGCGCGTTGCCCGCCGCGGTCTCGGTGCTTTACGTTTCGCCGCTGAAGGCTCTGGCCAACGATATTCGGATAAATCTGAACGAGCCGCTCGAGGGTGTGCGGGAAATCGGCGCCGCCAACGGGATCGATCTGGGCGTCATTCGCGCGGGGCTGCGCACCGGCGATACTCCGGCCAGTGAGCGCAGCGCGATGCTTAAGCGGCCGCCGCATATCCTGGTCACCACGCCCGAGTCGCTGTTCCTGCTGCTAACCTCGCCGCGCTTTCGCGCCAAGCTTACGGGGGTCCGGCACATTATCGTTGACGAGCTGCACGCGCTTGCGGGGAACAAACGCGGCGCTCATCTCGCGGTCACGCTCGAACGGCTGGAGCGTTTCGTGCTCGCGTCGGGTGGCGAGCGTCCATCGCGAATCGGGCTCTCGGCGACGCTGAATCCAATCGAGATGCTCGCGGAGTTTCTGGCAGGCTTCGACACCGCGGCCGGCGGCTCGCGTACTCCGCGCCCGGTGAAGATCGTTCGCGCCGACGACCGCGCGCGCGCCATGGACCTGCAGGTTATCGCGCCGGGGCCTGAGCTCGGGCCGCTCGCAACCCATCAGCATTGGGATGCGATGTACGATCAAATCGCCGATCTGATTCGGGCGCATCGCACCACCCTGGTCTTCACGCTCTCGCGCCGATGGGCCGAGCGCGTAGCGCTGAATCTGCAAAAACGTGTGGGCGCCGACGCCGTGATGGCGCATCACGGAAGCCTGGCGCGCAAGGAGCGCGTCCTCGCCGAGCAGCGTCTCAAACGCGGGGAGTTGCGCGCGATCGTCGCGACCGCGTCGCTGGAGCTCGGCATCGATGTAGGCTCGGTCGAGTTGGTCTGCCAGATCGATTCGCCGAAATCGATCTCCGCCGCAATCCAGCGGGTCGGACGTTCGGGGCATAGCCTCGGCGCGACGCCCAAGGGCAGATTCTTCGCGATGACGACCGACGATCTGCTCGAATGCGCGGCCGCGGTGCGCGCGATTCGTAACGGGCGGCTGGACGCGGTCGAGATCCCCGGCGGATGCCTGGATATCGCGGCGCAACAGATTATCGCGATCGCGGCCGAAGAGGACGAAATCAGTGAAGCTGACCTGCTGCGAATCCTGCGGGGCGCGTACAACCTGGGCGGTTTGGACGCCGACGGACTTTCGCGACTGCTCGAGCAGATGGCGTCGGAGCTGCCCGAGCGGATAAGCGGAGCCGCGCCCAAGATTTATTCTGACCGGATCAATCGCCGCGTCAGACCGCGCCGCGGCGCGCGCCTGGCCGCGATCATGTCGGGCGGCACGATTCCTGAGAGCGGCAATTACGACGTCGTGATCGAATCCGAAGGACGCAAGATTGGCGACGTCGAGGAAGATTTCGCACAGGAATCGGCGCGCGGCGACATCTTTTCGCTCGGATCGATGCCGTGGCGGATCGTGCGCACCTCGCGCGGACGCCTGATGGTCGAAGCCGCGCCCGGAATGGCGCCGACACTGCCGTTTTGGCTGACCGAAGCGGGCGGCAGATCGTACGCGCTCTCGAACGAAGTCGCAGAGCTGCGCCATGAAATCGCCGCGCGGATCGACAGCGGCGGAGACGCCGCAGCCGCTGTGTGGCTGGCCAAGGAGTGCGCGCTCACCGAGCCGGCGGCGGCTCAAGCCGTCGATTACGTGCGGCGCGGGCTTAAAGCGCTCGGCGTGATTCCAGATTCGAGCACGATCGTGGTCGAACGCTTTTTCGACGGGCTGGGCGGCACGCAGATCGTGATTCACGCGCCCTTTGGGATCCGCTTCAACCGCGGACTTGGGCTCGCGCTGCGCAAGCGGCTGTGCCAGTCGTTCGATTTCGAGATTCAGGCTTCCGCGATCGATGACGGCGTGCTGATCGCGCTCAACGCGCGCCACAGTTTTCCGATCGAAGAGACCCTTGCGATGCTTCCGGTGCGCAGTGCGCGCGGCGTTCTGGAGCAGGCGATGATCGCGGCGCCGATGTTCGAAGTCCGCTTCCGCCACGTCGCCTCGCGCGCGCTCACCGTGATGCGCGCGGCCCGCGGCAACCGCGTTCCCGCATGGATTCAGCGCCTGCGCTCGCAAGAGGCGCTGGCCGCGCTCTTTCCGCAACAGCAGGCGTGCTTTGAAAATCGGCCGCCCACGATCACGATTCCCGAGCATTACATTATCGCCGAGACGATGCGCGAATGTATGACCGAATCGGCCGATGCGGACCGGATGGAGCGTGTGCTCGCCGGAGTCGCCGACGGTTCCGTGCGCGCGGTCTTCGTCGATTCGATTTCGCCCTCGGTATTCGCGCATCGCCTGCTGCTCGCCTGGGACTACTCCTTCCTCGACGACGGCGAGCGCGCGAATCGGCGCAGCCGCACCGTCACGATGAATCGCGCAATGGCGGAGGACGTATTTCGCAACGAAGACCTGTCCACGATGCTGGCCGAGGATGCGGTGCGCGCCGTCGCCGCCGAAGTAACAGGGTTGGCGCTCGGCTATCGCGCGCGAAATCGCGACGAGCTTTTTGAATTGATTCGCGCGCATGGCGCGCTGAGCGTGCCGGAGCTCGCGGAGCGCGCGGGCGAGGATGCGCGCGCGATGCTCGAAGAACTTGCGCGCGAAAAGCGGGTCACCAGGCTCGCTCGCCCGGACATGCATACGGAAGTCGTTATTGCATCCGAGGATGCGGCGATGTTCGCGGGCGCATATCCCGGCGCGCAGATTGTTGACGCGCCGGAAATGCCTGCCGCCGATCCTGATGCGGCGCAGCAAGAGATTGTCCGCCGCGCGCTTAAGACTTCCGGCCCGATAACCGCCGAGGAACTCGCGCTGCGCCTTGGCCTGGGCGTGCGAGTGATCGAGCGGGCGTTGCCCGCGCTGGAGGCGAGCGGCGCCGTGTTTCGCGGTCACTTCACTTCGCCGGTAACGACGCAGTGGTGCGAGCGTTACAACCTCGAGCGGACACATCGCATGACGCTTGCGCGCGTACGCGCGGAGATCGAGCCGTGCGCCGACCACCAGTTCGCGGCCTTTCGTTTGCAATGGATGCATATTGGCGGCGCGGACATTCCCGCCGACGCGTCGGGCGTGACCGCCGTGCTGGAGCAGCTTTCAGGTCTCGCGTACACGCCGGGGTTTTGGGAGCGCGCAATTCTGCCGGCGCGGATTCGCGGCTATCGGCCCGAGATGCTCGATCTGGTTTGTCTTGGCGGGCAGATGCGCTGGATGGCGGCAGCGCAAGCCGCCGAAGGCCAGACGACCCCTGACTTGATCACTTTTATTGCGCGGCGCGGTGCGCTTGCCGGCATTGCCGAGTCTGAAAAGAGCGACGATCCGCGCGAGGCGGCCATCCTCGCAGCGCTGCGCGCGGGTGGTGCGCAATACCTCGATCAGGTTTCGGAGCGCGCGAATCTCTCTGAGCGCGACACGCTCGCTTACTTGTGGCGGCTCGCGTCGCGAGGCCTTGCGAGCAACGACAGCTTTGCGCCGCTTCGGATGCTCGCGTCGGAGCCATCCGCCGCCGATGCGATTGAGAGTGTCACGTCGCGAGGATTCACCCGCCGCGACGCCGCGATCCGCGCGCGGCTCAAGTCGAGCGTATCGGGCCGCTGGAGCGAAGTCGAAGCGGCTGTGAAGGAAAGTCAGGGCGCGGACCCCGCGCACGACTTCGCGATACGCCTGCTCGAACGCAACGGAATTCTGTCGCGTGAGATGCTCGCGCTCGAACCGGCGGCGATGCCGTGGCATGAACTCTCGTTTGCGCTCCGCCGACTCGAATACGGCGGGACGATCCGGCGCGGATGGTTCGTGCGTGCGCTCTCTGCCGAACAATATGCGTTGCCCGAGGCGGTCGATATGCTGCGCGCGGCGCGCGCACTCAATCCCGCGTGCGAGAAGCCAGTCGCGATCAGCGCCGCCGACCCTGCAAATCCCTACGGCGCGATGCTTCCCGGATGCGGCGTCTCGCGCGACGCGGCGAACCTGGTCGTTATTCGCGCTGGAAAAGCAGTGCTTGGACTTGCCAGCCGCGCGTTGGTGACGATTGGCCCGTGCGATGACGAGGCTTTCAGCGCGGCCGTCGCCACATTGTTGGAAGCGCGGCCGAAGATTGTGCTCGACACGATCGATGACGAACCCGCTCTCGCCTCGCCGCGAGTCGGGATGCTGGCCGCGATGCGGTTTCATTCCGACGGCCGTGCCCTGGTCTTCGACGGCCTGCCGGGTCCCGCACCCGCGCGCGTCGCCCGCGCCAAACTTGGTTGATCGGCGGCGTGCGCGCGCTATTCTGATTGCATACAATCAATTTCGAGAGCGCTCGGCCGAATCGGACCGCGCTCCTGACAGCGTATCCAGCAGGAAGAAGAGGCTCACTCGATGGCGACCAACAGTTTCGGCGCGCGCACCACGCTCAAGTCCGGCGACAAGACTTGGACGATCTACAAGCTCGAGGCGCTCGAGCGCCGCGGCATCAGCCTTACGAAACTTCCGTTCTCGATCCGGGTGATGCTCGAGAACGTGCTGCGCCGCGAAGACGGCATGATCGTGACCGCGGACCAGGTCGAGCGGCTGGCGAAGTGGGACGGCCAGCCCTCGGAGCACGAGATTTCATTTCGCCCCGCGCGCGTTCTGCTGCAGGATTTTACCGGAGTGCCGGTGGTGGCCGATCTGGCGGTGATGCGCGATGCGATCAAGCGGCTCGGCGGCGACCCGGCGAAGATCAATCCGCTTCAACCGGTCGATCTTGTGATCGATCATTCGGTGCAGGTCGATGCGTTCGGCAGCGCCGATGCATTCGCGATCAACGCGCGCATGGAGTTCGAGCGAAATCGCGAGCGTTACCTGTTCTTGCGCTGGGGGCAGGGCGCCTTCAACGACTTCCGCGTGGTCCCGCCGGACACCGGAATCGTGCATCAGGTGAACCTCGAATATCTTGCGCCGGTGGTGTTCGGCTCGCGCGACGGACACGCCTATCCCGACACGGTCCTCGGCACCGATTCGCATACGACGATGATCAACGGACTCGGCGTGGTCGGATGGGGTGTCGGCGGAATTGAGGCGGAAGCCGCGATGCTTGGGCGATCAATCCCGATGCTGATTCCCGAGGTGATTGGATTTCGGCTGCACGGAAGCATGCGCCCCGGCTCGACCGCTACCGACCTGGTGCTGACGGTCACCCAGATGCTGCGCAAGAAAGGCGTGGTCGGCAAATTCGTCGAGTATTTCGGCCCCGGGCTTGGCTCGCTTCCGGTTGCCGATCGCGCGACGCTCGGAAACATGTCGCCCGAATACGGCGCGACGATCGGATTCTTTCCGGTTGACGATCAGACGCTAAAATATCTGCGGATGAGCGGACGCACCGACGAACAGCTCAAACTGGTCGAGGCGTACTGCAAGGAGCAGGGACTGTTCCGAACCGAAGCGACGCCGGAACCGCATTTCTCCGACGTGCTCGATCTCGATCTCGGGTCGGTCGAGCCGAGCCTTGCGGGGCCGCGGCGTCCGCAGGATCGCGTGCCGCTGCATGAGTCCAAGATGACGTTCCGGCGTGACCTCGCCAAGGAATTTGCGCATCACGAGAGCATCGATCCGGAGATCGCCGCGCGATGGGTCTCAGAAGGCGGAACTCCCGCCCTTGCGCCGGAAGAAGGCGTGCCCGCGGCCAAGCTCGGTCATCTGGGGCACGGGGTCGTTGCGGTTCGCGGCGCGGAGAAGTTTTCGCTGACCCATGGCGCGGTGATTATCGCGGCGATTACGAGTTGCACCAACACCTCGAATCCTTCAGTTATGGTTGGGGCGGGATTGCTCGCCAAAAAAGCGGTCGAGCGTGGACTCAGTGTGCGTCCGTGGGTGAAGACCAGTCTTGCGCCCGGCTCCAAGGTCGTCACGCAATACTTGAAGCGCGCGGGACTGCTCGAGCCGCTGGCGAAGCTCAAGTTCAACCTGGTCGGTTACGGATGCACAACCTGTATCGGCAACAGCGGCCCGATTGAAGAAAGTATCGCCGCCGCGGTCAAGAAAGGGAACCTCGTCGCAGCGGCGGTGCTGAGCGGCAATCGCAACTTCGAGGGACGAATCAATCCGGTAGTCCGTTTCAACTATCTGGCGTCGCCGCCGCTGGTCGTTGCGTATGCGATCGCCGGAACGATGAATATCGATCTGAATCACGAGGCGCTCGGAACCGATTCACAGGGCCGTCCGGTGTACCTGCGCGAAATCTGGCCGTCCGCCGAAGAAATCGCGCGTACGGTCGCGAGCTCGCTCGATTCCGCGATGTTCCGCGGCGAGTACGGGCAGGTGTTCGAGGGTGACGAGCGATGGCGCAGCCTCGCGGCGCCCAAGGGCAACCTCTTCCAGTGGGAAAAGGATTCCGAGTACGTCAAGGCGCCGCCGTTTTTCGACGGCATGACGGCCGAGCCTGGCAAGTTCGCCGATATCTCGGGTGCGCGCGCGCTGGCCGTTCTGGGCGACAGCGTGACCACCGATCACATTTCACCCGCGGGATCGATCGCGGTTGACGGACCCGCTGGAAAATATCTGCTCGCGCACGGGGTCAAGCACGCCGACTTCAACTCGTACGGAGCGCGGCGCGGAAATCATGAAGTGATGGTGCGCGGGACATTCGCGAATATACGCCTGCGCAATCAATTGGTCCCCGGCGTCGAGGGCGGCTTCACCCGGCATCTGCCCGGCGGCGAGCAGATGACAATCTTCGACGCGGCTGAACGTTACCGAAAAGAGGGCGTACCGCTAGTCGTGATCGCGGGCAAGGAATACGGCACTGGCTCCTCGCGCGATTGGGCCGCCAAGGGAACGCTGCTCCTGGGGGTTAAGGCGGTTATCGCGGAAAACTTCGAGCGGATACATCGCAGCAATCTAATCGGGATGGGTGTGCTGGCGCTCGAATTTCTGCCAGGCGAGAATCGCGAGTCGCTCGGCCTCACGGGGAACGAGGTTTACTCGATCGCCGGAGTCAGCGGCGGGCTAAAACTCAAACAGCGCCTGATCGTGCGCGCGGAGGAAGCGGGCAAGACCAAAGAGTTCCAGGTCGTCGCGCGGGTCGATACTCCCGAAGAGATCGAGTACATCCGGCACGGCGGAATCCTGCCCTTTGTGCTGCGCGAGTTGCTGCGCGCTTAAGCGGCGACCCCCGCGATTCTCGCAGCGATCAACTGAAGCGTAAGCGTTAGTTTTGGGGGGTCCGGCTCGCTCACGCCGGTTGGGCAACCATCTCCAGACGCACGCGCTCGCCGCTTTTGCGCTCGGCGTAGCGCGACAGCAGCCGCACCACCGCGGGCGTGACTTCGGACATCGCTTCGGGCCGGTAGCCTTCGGCCTCCGGCCCGCGCGCCCGCATCATTCCCATCATCGATAAACGCAGCATCGCGGCGACCGCCTGGCAATAGCGGAAGCGCTCGAAGTCGAGCCGGTTCATCGCGTGATAGAGCGGCACGTAAAGCGAGGCGAACGAGAACCGCAGCGAGTTGCCGACCAGGTTGTCGCGAATCCATCGCGGACGTTCGAATGCCGACGACGACAGGATCGCCGCGGTCATCGCGGCGTCGAGATGACGGTCGCCGACGTCAGTATTGACCCAATCGATGACACCCGACAGATGCGTCCCGCTCACCACAACGTTTCGCGGATGATAATCAAGATGGAGCAGCGAGGATTCCGCGACCCGGTACGCGCCCGCGCGCGCGACCAGGCGGCCAAGCGCGTCACGCAGACCGGGCAGGGGACCCTTGTCCACGCGGTTGGCGATGATAGCGAGTGCCCGATCGAGCATCGGCGTGCCCGGCGCGGTAAGTCCCGTCTCGTAGGCGCGCGGAATATCGCGCAGCCCGGCGTCCCGCGGGTTCATGCGATGAAGCCTGACCTGAGCGCGCACGAAGCTGAAAAATCCGAGCGAGAAAGTTTTGAACGCCTCGGGAAAGCTGCGGGTCGTAAATAGTGGACCGCCGCCGAGCCGCTGCATCACGAGAAACGGCGCGCCGAGGACGGCATGATCGAGTTCGAAGGCGTAAGGATGCGGGACCGGAAAGCCCGCTGCCGAGAGCCGATTGATCGTCAGGTTTTCGCGCGTGCCTTTCTGGCCGGCCTGCACACCTTGGTAGAAGCGCAGGACCAGCGGCTGTCCGACAGGAATCTCGCGAAAGCGTGGCGACGCGCTGCCAAGCGTGAACTCGAACACCGTCGTCTCCCATCCGCTTGCGAGAACTTGCAACGTGGCCGGTGGGGTCTGGAGATATGCGGTCAGACGGGTTCTGATGTCGTGAAGATCGATCATGATTACGCGATCAGTTCGAGCGGTGCGGCGTGTGCCGCGCGCCACTTGCGAGGAAGGCTAGTACATCATTGCCTCTCAAGGCAATTCCACCTGACACCAGTGTCAGGCGAGCGCCAGATCTCATTTGGCATGATGAAATAATCCGTGCAGGAACTGCGGATGCTGCTGTGCCGGGTTCGCGTGGCTTTGCGGGTCGAGCGACGGCATCGGCTGCTCCTTGAGCGACTCGTTGGGAAGCGTGGTGCCGTTGTGCTCGAAGTGGCGCTGGATCAGCGAGGAAACCAGCGAGCCGTGCGTATTGCCGATGTTGATCGAGACCTCGACCGACAGGCCGAGGCGCAGCGGTTTGTCGGCGGGAATATCCTGATCGAAAACGATCTTGACCGGCACCCGCTGCACGACCTTGACCCAGTTGCCGGTTGCGTTCTCGGGCGGCAAGAGCGAGAACGCCGCGCCCGTCCCCATGCTGATCGAGTCAACATGGCCGTGGTAGATGTAGTCGGGATAGATATCGGCCTCGACGGTTGCCTGCTGGCCGACGCGAACGTCGGTCAATTGCGTCTCCTTGAAATTCGCCGTGACGTACAGATGCCTCAGCGGCACGATTGCAAGGAGCGGTTCGCCGATCTGAACCCGATGGCCGATATGCGTGGTTTTGTGGGTCACGATTCCGGCGAACGGGGCATAAATTTTCGTGTAGGCAAGATCGAGCTTAGCGGCTTCCAGCGCGGCCTCGGCCTGTTTGACGATCGGACGATCGTAGCGCGAATGATCGGAGTGATCGACTTCCGCGCCCAGCGCCGCTTTGGATTGGGTGAGCTGATGCTCGGCCAGCGCGGAGTTTGCGGTCGCGACGCGAAGCGCGGTCTGCGCCTGATCGTAATACTCCGCGGAAACGATTCCCTGCGACTTGAGCTCCTTGGCCCGATTCCAATCAATTTTTGCCTGGTTTAGCTGACTCTCGGCCAGGTGCACGCCGGAATTGGCCGCGTCAACGCCCGCGTACATCTCATCGACCGACTGATGCGCGCGAGCGAGCTGTGCGCGCGCTTGATCGACGCGGACCTGGTAGTCGCGCGGGTCCAGCGTGAGCAGTAGCTGTCCCTCGGTAACCGTCCAGTTATCTTCGACGTAGAGATTGGTTACGGTTCCCGTCACGCGCGAGGAAACCAGTGCGACTGTTCCATCGACATAGGCGTCGTCGGTCGAAACGTGGCTTTCGAAGTAGTGGTAGAAGTGGAGCCCTGGAAGGATTGCCGCGATAATCGCGACGATGACTATCACCAGCAAAACGCGGCGCAATAGAGACGATCTCATACAGATTCGGAAGCTTAGGAAAGACTCACGCCCGCGGCAACAGGCCCTCGGCTTTACAACATTGAACGGCTAAATATTCCGAAAAAGCCGTGCTGTCAATTGGATTCGATAGACGCGCGCACCGCGCCCAGTCAGTCGCGTACGCGCGTCCGCAAAATTTCTCATCGTCATGGCTGGCGAATAATCACGTTGGGAAAGCCCTGCGCGGTTGCGACCACCGCGCCGTTGAAAGTCATGTTGATCGCGAACGGCCCGAAGCTCTGGATCTGAGTAAAATTTCCGTCAACCTTTCCGTTCGGCGAGTCGAACAGGAACAGCGCGGGTACGCGCTGATTTACGGCGAATCCGGCCTGCGAGTCTTCGATCAATCCCTGGAATCTTTCGCCCGCGGGCCCGAACACGAAAATTCGCAAGTCAGGGTTCGCCGGCGGCGAGATTTGCGGCAGCGGGGCTCCGGTCTTGATCGTAAGCGTCCCAAACGGAGCGCTGGTGGACGACGCCGCGATTACGTTGAAGCCATTTTGGATCTGGATACTCAAGAGGCTGTTGTCGTTCGATAACTTGGTGGCGACCATTCGCGCGGGCGTGAGGCCGTTTACCTGAATAGTATTCAGGATCGCTACGCTCAGCGGAACGTTGCCGGGAATCTGCCATGAAGACCGCGCGTTCGACACCAGCAGCGTGAACGGCGTCCCCACCGTCCCGAGCACTTTGAAGATCGTCTCGGGCGCGGTCGGCGGCGTACTGCCGACGAATCCGGATACTCCCGTGGAGCTCGAGTTGCACGCGGGCAGCGTCGTCAGCCACGCCAGCGCCAGAGCCAGAGCCGCGAGTCCGCGGATTCTTGGGGTGAACTTGCTGGCGCCTATCCTCATAGCGGATTCGCCGCGGTGTTAGTACAAATGCGCGGGCACGACCCATCAACATCTTCACAAGTCGAAGGGCAGGGCGACGGCGAGGCCGATGGTACCGGTATCGGCGGCGGGAGAACCGTAATTGCCTGCGTGGGGCCAGGGGTAGGTACCGGCGACTCGATTGGTGTCGCGCCCTTGTACCTGGTCAGGTCGTAATCGCCCGGCGGAACACAAAAGCTGTAGCCATTGCCAATCAACGGGCTCGTATCGGTGCTGCCAGTGGGATCGATCAGCGAGACCGGCGCCGCCGAAAATAACTGCACGTCGCCGTTGCCGTCACCATTTTTAGAAATCTCGACGAACGTATTGATATCAGGATTGTTCAGCAGTCCGGTGATACTACCGTGACCGACACAGTCCATCGTCTCGGTGCCCGGAAAAAGGGTACCTGATCCTGTCGCAGATAGATCAATCGTCTGGCAGGCGACGGTGGGAGCCGCGATATTGGCGGCGGTGATAATGGTGTGCCCCGGGTATGGATCGCTGGCGCCCGCGTATAGGTCGATAGCTTGCGCGAACAAATCCAGACTAGCGGCTCCTGCAATAGCGGGCGCATTGGCCTGGGTCGAAGGTACCGTGAGCGTGAAGTTTTGGGTGTTGTTTCCGGGCCGGATGATAACCGGAGAGCTTAACGCGCTGACCAGAGTGTTGGTTCCTTGATTCTCGGCGAACACCTGGGCCATCGTCTCGGTGTTGGGCGCGGGCGCGGCCCCCAGAGTGATGGTTCCCTTGAGAAACGAACTCGGCAGCGAATAATCGCATGAAGGCGGCGAATTGCTGTCGGCGCAGGTACCGCCGATCTTTTTGGTCGATGCGATCACGTTGCCATCTCTGATTGTGTTGTATCCAGGCGCCGTAATCTCCAGCGTGTAGGGAGGCAACTTCCCATTGACCGGTACATTGGCGAACGGCGCGGGCACAGTGACGGTCCCGGGCAACGGGTAGTTGCCGGCATTGTCGGTGTTCGCGGTGGCTACGCTTACGCATTCCTCCGGAGTCACAGAGCAATTCGCGCCGGTATCCGAGTCCGGAGGGATCAGCAGTTGCAGCGTCGCTCCGACCAGCGGCGCATTGTTGTTGCAGAGATCGGTGATGGTGCCGGAAATATTGCCGAGAGTGGCGCTGGTACTTTGTGGCGTGAAATCCTCAGTTATTGGCTGAGTGCTGGCAAAAACCGCGGATGCTCCGGTGAGACGGATTGCTTCATAGGTAACGCCGCCGCCGGAGAGGAACAGATCGTATGAGGCGCCTGCTCCGGTGCCCGGCTGCGGCGCAGGTACGGCGATCGAGTAATTGCCGTTGTTCACGTTGCCAAATGCGATAACGTTGTTGGTGCCCGCCGGTTCGGCGCTGACCGAAAGCCTCCGCACCTTTTTTTTCTGAACCCCGGACCCTGTGACCCCTACGCTGCCGGAGATGATTGCCTCGAAGTTCCCTCCTGCCGGTGCGATCGTCACCGTTCCGACGTAGGGCTGGCCCTGCACCACCGGCCGGGTATTGATCACGAAATTCAACTGAATGGGCAACGCGGTCACCGCTTGCTTTTTCAGGACGATTCCGTTGGTGGAAACAAACGATATCTGGAGGCCCGGATTATTCAACTGAAGCGGTGCGGTGGCGCATCCTTCGATCGAGCCGGTGATGCCGGTGCCTTGTTGACACACCGGCACCACGTAGCCGGGGTTGGTCGTATCAAGCTCCAACTCTACGCTGTGATAGGTCTGGATTCTGGCGTTCCCAGTGTTGAAGAGCTGCAGTTGCGTGCGACCCGCAAGCAAGTCGATTTGAAGATCGCCGGGACGTCCGCCGTTACCCGATCCGGTTCCCGAAGGCACCGGGATCGTCACCCATTTAGGGTCGCTTTCATTTGGAAACTTGGTGCTGGTACCCTTGGGTTTCGGATTGAGCCGGACCGCAACCACGTTCAGGAAGATGTTCTGGAGATTGCTCGGATTCGCATCCGTCAACTGGGTCACGAACCCAACCTGCACCAGCCCTTGCTTGCTGCCGCCGGCCGGGACGGCTTGGCCGCGCGCGGTGCCGTCCATCGAGCCCGTCAGCAGCATGCAAATAAGGAGTATCGGCGCAATCAGCGCCACCACAGCCCACCAGAGTCGTAGCTTCTTCACTCGATACCCGATGCAAAGAGATTTGGTCGAAGATTTGGGATAACCTAACCTATCCGCGAAGGCAAGGAAACACGATTTCCCATCGCCACGCGTGCGGGAGATTCCTGTCGGTTGTCTGCCATCGGTTATTGGCGGCGCTATTGACTGTATGGCGCCCTGATCCGGAGAATCATTGGCTGAGCATGCGACCTATCCGAAATTCACATCTCGTTCGCGTTCTGGCCGCTTGCGCTTTCTTGTTGGCCGCGATGAACGCGCCGGAAGCTCGCGCGTCCCTGCAACTCTCGATCGGGAATCCCGGCCTGGAGCACTTCGACAACGACGGCGGCGTGCAGCTCGACTTCGGACTGACTGACTCGAATGGGCAACCGGTCGGAAATCTGCAGCCCGACAACGTGAAAGTCTTCGAGGACGGCAAGCAGGCCAAGATCATCGATTTTCGCGGCGTCGGACAGGGCCGTCCGGTCGATATCGTCTTCGTGCTCGATGTCACCGAATCGATGCAGCCGTATATCGACGCGGTCAAGGCGAACATCATCACCTTCGCCCAGGATCTTCAGTCCAATAGCCGCGACTACCGGCTCGGGCTGGTGACTTTCGAGGATTACGTCGTCTCGCAGTATCCCGATTGCAACTGCCCGTACCGCAACAAGATGACCTCGAACGTGCACGAGTTCACCGACTGGGTGAGCGGCCTGCACGCCGGCGGCGGCGGCGACATCCCGGAGGATCAGCTCGACGCACTCGCTTACGCGGCGTCGTTTCCGTTTCGCCCGGAAGCCGAGGGCATCATAATAATAGTCACCGACGCGCCGCCTCATCATGACGGCGACGGCTCCGAGAACACCCAGCACGATCAGGCCTTCTGGGATCATCACAAACGCGGCGAACAGGTGACCAGCGAGACCGGAACCAAGGTCGCGGCGCTGCTCAAGAAGAACGGACTGACCCTGTATGCGGTCGTACCGCCGCCGTTCATCGCGCCCGAGTATCAGGAGATCGTCGATGCGACGCACGGCAAGTCCTACAATATCGTAACCGAGGAAGGACGCTTTCCCTCGCTGGTGCGGGAGATCGGCCATTCGATCGCGACGGAATATTCGCTGACCTATGAGACGCCGCGGCCGATCGAGGACGGCACCAACCGTTCTGTCGAGCTGCAGGTGACCTTCAACGGTGAGACTGCGACCACAAACACCAGCTACCAGGTTCGCGGGATCGGCGGCGCCTCTATCAACGAGCCCGAAGCGGGAGCCGCGCCGGGCACCAACACAACGGGAACCGGGCTGCGGCAGCTTGCTTTCAAATGGTGGAATGGCGCGGTGCCGCTGATTGCGATCCTGGGTCTGTTCGGGCTGTCGCGAATCCGCTTCGGCGTTTCGACTGAGGAGCTCAAGGCAATCGTTGAGGCACAGTCGCGTCCGATGGCGGCCGGAACGGTCCAGCGCGCGGCCTCGCGTTCCTCGGCTCCGCCGCCATCGCCGCGGACCGCGCCGCCATCGCCTGCCACATCGGGGGGCGCTGGAGGGTCGCACGGGCCACGGCTTCAGACCATGAATGCGGCGGGACCGGTCGCTCCGGAATATGCGCTGCTCAAAGACGAGGTCACACTCGGGCGCGGCGAGGACAACGATGTGATCATCCCGCACGCGAGCATCTCGCGCTCGCACGCTCGTCTGCTCAAGCGCGACGGCGGATTCGAGCTGATGGATTTGAACTCGACCAACGGCACCTTCGTCGACGATCGCCAGATTCATGGCTCCGCGTTTCTGAGCAGCGGCAGCCAGGTCCGTCTGGGCGATATTAAATTCGTCCTGCGCTACTGACTCCCGCGCGAAAATGATGAAGCGACGCGCTGCCACGATCAGGCGGCACTGATGCCCGGCGCGCGATACACCGTTACGGTTTTCATCGGCGCGTTTTTGCTTTTCCAGATCGAGCCGATGATCGCCAAGGATATCCTGCCATGGTTTGGCGGCTCGCCGGCCGAGTGGACCACCTGCCTGTTATTTTTTCAGGTGATCCTGCTGGCCGGCTACTTGTATGCGCACTTGATCGGCAAATGGAGCCCGAGCGCGCAAATGACGGTTCATCTTGGACTAATCGTTGTCTGCATCGCGGCTATGATGATGCTGGCGCTGTGGTCAGGGTCGCCGATTCTGCCCGCCGCGGGCTGGAAGACGGCGCGGGTCAATTTCCCGATCGTCCGTATCCTGCTGGTACTCTCCGCGAGTATAGGATTGCCGTACTTCGTGCTGTCCGCGACCGCTCCGCTGGTGCAATCGTGGTTCGGACTTAGCCATCCTGAGTCGTCCCCATATCGGCTATACGCGGTTTCGAACTTCGGTTCATTGCTCGGCCTGCTGACTTACCCGTTTGTGGTCGAGCCGAATCTGGGGCTCAGAGCGCAGGCCAATCTATGGTTCATCCTGTATTTGGTTTTTGCATTCGGCATTAGCTATTGCGCGCTGCCGCTTCGCACGGCTGAGTCCGGCCGCCAACGCGACGATGATGGAGCGAGAGCGGATCTCGGCCGCGGAGTACGGGCGCTGTGGATTGTGCTGCCGGCCTGCGCCTCGATGCTGCTGTACGGTGCGACTGGCCAAATGACCCAGGATCTGGCGCCGATTCCTTTTTTGTGGGTCCTGCCGCTCGGGCTTTACCTGTTGTCATTCATCCTGTGCTTCGACGGCGATCGATGGTACCGGCGCGAGGTCTTTCAGCCTCTGCTCGGTGCATCCATTCTGTCGAACTTCATCTTGCCGATTTACATCGATCGAATCGGAACCGCCGTTGGTGGTGCGGCGCTCTCGCCAACCGCGGTTATGGTGGTACTGGAAATTGTAAATTTGGTCGTGTTGATGTTCGCCGGATGCATGGTCTGCCATGGCGAACTGGTCCGCCTCAAACCTCATAAACGCGATCTAACGGCCTTCTATCTCATGCTGTCGTTGGGCGGTGCGGTGGGCGGGGTTTTCGCCGTGGTGATTGCTCCGCTCGTGTTTCGCGAGTTTCTGGATTTCCGTTTCGCGACCTTTACCTGCGTGGTGTTAATGACGATCGCGCTGATGCGGGACCGCGGTTCGTGGCTCTACAAGCGGAGGCCATGGACCGGCCCCGCGATACTGGCGGCGGCGCTGGTGCTGCCGATGATAACCGGGGTTGTCGCGCACATTGGAATATACGCGGCGATTGCACTCGGCGCCGCCGCCGCCCTTGCGCTGCGCGGTGAGCGGAAAAATGCGCCGCGATGGCTGGCGCGACCCGGGATCGTCGCCCAGGGATCGATGGTCGCAGCGGCCGCGATCATGGCGATCGTTTATGTCCAGTCGGCCGCAATCGCGACGCGGCATGCGCTGTGGATCTCGCGCAACTTTTACGGCGTGCTTCGCGTGATCGAAGAAAGGGCGCCAGACCATAGCTGGCTCTCGCACAAGCTGATGAACGGCCGGGTGGAACACGGCAAACAGTTTTTTTCCCGAGCCTACCCGCAGCTTCGCTATTACCCGACCGGCTACTACGGCATCGGCAGTGGCTTGGGGCTCGTGATGATGAACGATCCCCAGCGCGCGCGACCGGGGAATTCCGCGATGCGGGTTGGCGTGGTCGGTCTTGGCGTCGGAGCTATCGCCGCGTGGGGAAGGCAGGGCGACTACTTTCGTTTCTATGAAATAAATCCCGCTGTCATCCAGGTCGCCACAGATCCAAATGGATACTTCACCTTTCTTCGCGATTCGAGCGCGCGGGTGGAGATCCTCGCGGGCGACGCGCGGCTTTCGATGGAAGGGGAATTGGCCGAAGGCCGCTCGCAGCAATTCGACGTGCTCGTGATCGACGCCTTCAACGGAGATATGATTCCGACGCACCTGCTCACGCTCGAGGCGATGCGGGTTTACTTGCGCGAGTTAAAGCCCGACGGGGTGCTCGCGGTCCATATTTCCAACCTGAATTTTGATCTGCGGCCTGTGCTTGCCGAGCAGAGCCGAATCTTGAAGTTGCGTTACGGCTTCACGCATGTGGATGAGAAGGACATGGTAAATTGGTCCAGCGACTGGGTACTGCTCGCACGCAATGACAAAGTGCTGGGCCGGCCTGCAATCTCCGCTCGGCTTCAATCGCGCTCGCACCTGCGCCGGATAAGGCCGTGGACCGACGATTACAGCAATCTGCTCCAGCTTCTGAAGTGAAATAGAGTACCGCGCGCATCGCTCGCGCGCGGTACTCAAACCATCGCAACCGTTCCTTCCTAATGGCCGGCGTTCTTGAGGGCCTCCGGCGTGAAGAACGCGTTATCAACGACACCCATGTCGATATACCAGCACTCGCGGTCGGGCGCGGTCGGGCCGGGCATGAAGACGATCGAGCTGTTCGAGTTCGTCAGATCGTAATCGACCAGCGCGAGCTGAAACATCCGCTTGTACGGATAGATCGCGACCTTGGCGTCGGGAATCGGACGATCGCGATAGGTGTTGAAAGTCGCGACAGTTTTCCAGAGCTTACCCTCGCGATCGTACTGATCGGACGCGGTGATAAACCATCCCTCGGAGTCGAGGTAGAGAATTCGCCGGGGAATGGAGAAGTTGTTGCCCGGCTTGGCCGTCGCCTCGACCTCGTACAGATGGCGCATCTCCCAGTTCTCGGGGCAGATGGTATGGTTCCCGTCGGACGGGCATCCGGTTTCGGGTGAGGTCTTGGCGTTGGTCACCGCGAGCATGTTTTTATCGCCCAAGTATTTGTAGGTGTAGTCCTCGACCTTGGCCGCGAAGCCGAAATAGGAATCGGTATCAATAGAAGAGGCCAGCGACGCTCCGCCCGCACCGGCACCCATCCCGCCACCTCCGCCTTCACCGCCGCCGCCTCCACCACCGCCGCCGGCGGAGAACCCGGGCAGCATCCCGATCGCGTCGGTCAGGACGTCGGCTGACTCGCGTCGCAGCCTGCGAGATGAGGGATTGAAGACCCAGGTATTGTCCTCGACCTTGGGATCTATATGCCTGTATCGGACCATCCCGAAGCCGCGAAGCTCAGACGGCTCGAGGAATGGATAGAAGCCAAAGCGGTAGCGCACGCCGCTCTTGGCGGCGTCGGGATCGGTCGGTATGGGAGGGACCTCGATCCGGCCGACATTGTTGTAAAATGCAAAGTGGCCGACGGTGAAGAAGCTCAACGGATCGCCGCCTGAAGCACCGTAGCTGGCGACTTCGGGAAAACGCAGGTCGGCGTCATCGGTGTAGAGCGGACGAAAGCTGAAGTTCCACATGATCTTGGTCGCCATCTCGGGATCGTTGGCGTCCAGCAGCGGAAAGGGCAGTCCGGCGACGTAGTTGCGCAGCGATCCATCGGGAGCGAGTGCGACTTGCGCGTGATATTTTTCCGTCGCCGAAGTGTAGGGCGGCGGCCATTCGAGCTTTTCCGACGGCACGATGTCCATCACCATCCCGCGCTGCGCCAGAGTATAGTTGCCGGGACTGAGCAGACTCTGGACCTTGGCCGCGTTGGCCTTGGTGATTACGTCGCCCGGCTTTACCTGCGCTCGCGCCGGGCGCGATACGCCGATCGCCAGCGCCGCAACCGCGGCTATTCCAAATAGCCGCGCGATCCCCACCTCTCCATTCGCACGCATGATATCTCCTTGGTTGCCGGAAGCCGCCGACAGGCCCGCGCAACGGTCTCGAAATTGAAGCACCTATCTTACATAAGTTAGGCTGGTGGAAGAATGCCGTTCTGGCATCGTCCGGAGGGTTCCGCGCGGGGCAGAGCGATCCTCGCGTCCTTGCGGTTAATGGCCGGCGTTCTTCAGCGCCTCAGGCGATAAAAATGAGTTATCGACGACCCCCATGTCTATATACCAGCATTCGCGCTCCGGCGCGGTCGGGCCGGGCATATAAATAACTGAGCTTGCGTTCTGAGTTATGTCCTCGTCGGCGAGCCCGAGCTGGAACATCCGCTTGTAGGGATAGATTGCGACCTTGGCATCCGGGACGGGCCGATCGCGATAGGTGTTAAAGGTCGCGATCGTCTTCCACAACTTGCCCTCGCGATCGTACTGGTCCGACGCGGTGATGTACCATCCTTCGGAATCGATGTAGAGAATCCGCTTCGGAATGGCAACGTTGGCGCCGTTCTTCGCAGTTGCTTCGATTTCATAGAGATGGCGCATCTCCCAGTCCTCGGGGCAGATCGTATGGCCGCCGTCGGTCGCGCAGGCCGGCTCGGGCGAGCTCTTCGCGTGCACGCATGCGAGCATCTGTTTCTCGCCGAGGAAGCGGTAGTTGTAATCCTCGATCTTCGCGGCGAATCCAAAATAGGAATCCGGATCGATCGTCGATACGTAGGGCTGCGCGGCGCCGCTGCCGAAGCCCGGAATCGCGCCGATCGCGTCGGACATCAGCGAGGCCTGCTCTCGGCGTAAACGGCGGGAACGCGAGCTATAGACCCAGGTGTTGTCTTCGATATTCGGATCGATATGCCGAAAGCGCAGGAACCCCAGCCCGCGCATCGTCGCCGGTTCCAGAAACGGATAGAACGCAAAGCGGTAACGGATTCCGCTGGCTGCCGCGTCGGGATCGGTCGGCACGGGAGGAACCTCGATTCGTCCGATATTGTTGTAAAAGGCAAAGTGGCCAACCGTGAAATATCCGGTGGGCGAACCCGGCGACGAGCTGGGTGTGAAGCTTGCGATTTCCGGATAGCGCAGGTCGGCGTCGTCGGTGTAGAGCGGACGAAAGCTAAAGTTCCACATCACTTTTTGCGCGACTTGCGGATCGTTCGGATCGACCAGCGGGAACGGCAGTCCGGCGGTATAGTGCTGAAGCGTGCCGTCCCGCGCCAGCGCCACTTGCGCGTGATATTTTTCGGTCGCGGACTTGTATGGCGGCGGCCAATCGATGCTCGCGGTTGCGATGATATTTAGCTCCATCCCGCGGCGCACCAGAATGTAATTTCCCGGCGACAGCAGGTTCCGCACCTTGTCGGCATTGGCCGGCGTGATCACGTCGCCCGGCTTGACTTGGGCGCAAGCCGGCCGCGCCACCGCAATTGCCGTTAGCGTCGCGATCGCCCAGGCTATCGAATAGAGCGCCGGCGCCCTGTGTTCCCGCGGCACTGCTTTCACTCGCATAAGTGTACGCTCCTGTGGTTGACCAACAGCTATCCGTGCAAACAGAATTGCACCAATAAATTGTAACCGACAACAGAAATTCGCCGATCGGTCAGGCGAAAACTGCGATCGGTCGGAAACTGGCAGCAGTCGGCGAAGCATCCTGTGGCGCGCCGTCCATGAAGCCTGTGGGCCGTGCCTTGGGCGTTCGGTTGACACCGGCTTTTGGAGGCGGAGATCGGGCCGGACCAACCAGGGCCAAACTGGGCACCGGGTTTCGGCTATCCCAATACTTTTCAGGCACTAGATCCGGGTCCGGCGAAGCGGGGTGCGCGCAGATTCATGACCGTAACTGCAAGCGCCCGAACGACTTCAGGAACTCAAGAGCGACAAGCACGACAAGACCGGCTCCAAGGGTCAAAGCGAGATCGTCCGCATGGAGCGGTCCGAAGCGGAACAGATCGCCTGCGACCGGCCACGCCAGCGTGAGCGCCAGGATGCCCACCACGCCCGTCAGAACGTACTTCAGTGCCCGGTTAGGCCGCCGCAGCGCCGTCAATACCGATGCGCTGAAACTCCGGTTCACAAAAATCAGCGCCACAATAGCCGTCACGAGCGAGAAGAAGGCAAGCGCCCGAGCTTCCGTCTCCGGCATGCCGCGCCGATATGCGATCACATAAATCCCCGCGACGAGCGCGAATGCCAATAGCCCCTGCAAGACGCTCCAGAAGGTCAGCCGCCCCGAAAACAACGGCTCCTCCGGAGAACGCGGCGGCCAGCCCATGATGTCATCCTCTTCCGTCTCCGCTTCGAAGACGAGCGTGCAGACGGGATCGATCACCATCTCCAGAAAAGCGATATGGATGGGGCCGAAGATAATCGGCAGGCCGAAGGCTAGTGGCAACAGCGCCAGGCCCGCGATCGGCACGTGTACGGCAAAGATAAAACCCATCGCCTTGCGCAGATTGTCGTAGATGCGCCGTCCCAACCGCACCGCCTTCACCACAGACCCGAAATCATCATCAAGAAGGACAATCGACGACGCTTCGCGAGCCACGTCGGTCCCGCGCCCGCCCATTGCGATACCGATATGGGCGGCTTTCAGTGACGGAGCGTCGTTCACGCCGTCGCCGGTCATGGCGACGATCTCGCCATTGGCTTTAAGCGCGTTGACGATCCGCAACTTCTGTTCTGGCATGATGCGGGCAAACACCGTCATGTCTTTGACGTGTGTTGCCAAATCTGCATCGGAATACCGCTCCAGCTCTTCGCCGGTCATGATCTGTGACGACTCCAGGCCCGCCTGCCTGGCAATCGCGTGTGCCGTGGCTGGATAGTCGCCGGTGATCATCACCACGCGGATGCCCGCCGACCGGCACTCGGCAACGGCGGCGGGTACGCTCGCGCGTATCGGATCGGCCAGTCCCACAAGTCCCAGATACTCAAACGCAAAGCCACGCGGGTCATCCGGCAGTTCCGCGCCGCCAAACCGAGCACGGGCAACACCCAGTACCCGCAGGCCCTCCGCCGCCATGGCATCAACGGCCGCCTTAACGGCGGCAAATTCGTCAGCCGAGGCGTGGCACAGGCGCGCAATCGTCTCGGGGGCGCCCTTGGTGGCAACCAGCAAGCCGCCACCCCCATCCTGCCAGACATGCGTCACCGCCAGCAGCTCAGGCCGCAGGCCATAGGCGCGCACCAAGGACCCGCGCCCCGCCGGGGTCCCGCCCAACGCCTGCCGCCCCAACTCATGGAATGCTTTTTCCATGGGATCGAACGGCTCTGGCGCACTCGCGAGAATCCCGAAGCGCAACAGTTCACCGAAACCATCGGGCGGCAGTTCACCGCTCTTGACCGCAAACACACTGCCGTCTTTCGATTGCAGCTCGGCAATCGACATGCGGTTTTCCGTCAGGGTGCCGGTCTTGTCGGTGCAAAGCACAGTCGCGGAGCCCAGAGTCTCTATCGCGGATGCCCGGCGCGTGAGCACGCGCGCCTTTGAAATCCGCCATGCACCCATCGCCATGAACACCGTCAGCACCACCGGAAACTCTTCCGGAAGCATCGACATGCCGAGGGCAATACCCGTGAGAATCGCATCAAGCCAGCCCCCGCGAAGCAATCCATACAGCACGACCGCGAGCACGCTGACGCTCCCACCGCCGATCCCAAACACGCGCACCAGCCGCTGCGTCTGCGCCCGCAGGCGCGGCGGTTCACTTTCAAGCGTGCTCAGCGATTGCCCAATCTTGCCGATCTCGCTGCGCACACCGGTGGCCATTACCTCGGCGATGCCGGTGCCGCGCACCACCAGCGCCCCGGAAAAGACATATGGCAGATCGTCGCCGCCCGGGCGGACCCGCGCCTCGGCAGCGGCGACATCCCGTGCCTGCTTGCGCACCGGAACGGATTCGCCCGTCAGGAGCGATTCATCGGCCTGCAAGTCATGGCTTCGCCACAGCGCGGCGTCAGCCGGGACGCGATCCCCTTCCGAGAGCACCATGATATCCCCGCGCACGACCTCGCGGCCCGGAATGCGCTTGCGCTCCCCGTCGCGGATGACGAGCGCGCGCGGGCTGGTGAGATCGCGCAGCGCCTCCAGCACGCGCTCGGTGCGTGTCTCCTGCACGACGGTGATGACGATCGACACCATCGCGAAAGCGAGCAGGACCAAGGCTTCCCGCAAATCGCCCAAAGCCAGATAGACCGCCCCGCCGCCCAAGAGCAGCGCCAGCATCGGCTCGCGCATGACTTCAAGGACGATGCGAAAGGGTGTGCGCCGGTCGGCGCGCGGCAACTCGTTATAGCCCTCGCTCTTGAGCCGCGCCTGCGCCTCGCCTTCGCTCAATCCCGTGCCTAAAGCACCGGATGATATTTCAGTGATCATAGCGTGATGATGCCATCACGCGCCGCATCGCCATACGGAATTGCCATTCGCCAGATTCCGACAATTATCGGCAATCCGCCGCTTCAAAAGCCGCGCCTAATTAGCCGGGACTCTCCGGATGAACCCCGAACTTATAAGTCGAGATCTGCCGCGGCCCGCTGACCAATGTCCGCATTCGAGTCCATAGCAGACTCAAGTATAGTATCCATTTTGACCGCGGCCGGAGCGAATTTGTAATCTACATTCCAGTGGCGGACCGGTGGTTGATCGTGCGCGCGCCAAGACCCTAGGATCGCGCATAGGAATCGAGCACCACGGCAGGACCCAAGAGCACGGCACCCACCATGAGTGGGACTAGAGAGAGGGACAGACTGTTATGAAAGCAAAGTTACCGCGCGTCGCGCTTGCTGCCTTCGCGATCGTTGCGACAATTTCTCTCGTGATCGTATCCGCGCCGTTTGCTCGCGCACAGATGAGTGCGATGGGAATGCCGATCCCGACCACGATCGTTATCACCAAACCCGCG
>JBOHWH010000190.1:0-20808 GCA_050736695.1 Binataceae bacterium (SeqCode)
AATAGGTAATCGTGAGAGTCCGCACGGACGTTCGGGATCCTTCGACTGCGGCCGCAGCGCCCTCGCTCAGGATGACGGGAGGGGGCGGCCGCGACGGCCGCCGCTCAGGATGACGGAGAGGGCGGCCCGCAGCGGCCTTCGCTCAGAGTTTGTGAGTGAATTAGCTTTGTGAAAAACGGACCCCTGAAGTCATTCGGCTTTTTCCCCCTCGGAAGTCCTTCGATGGCGGCGAACTCGGCGTTGATTCGCATGCTCTCTTTGCGAACCTTGCGCGACGCCTTGGCCAAACGGGCGGCGCGATCGCGCTCCATTTTTTTCTAGCGTTTCATCTCGGATGACCTTCGTGGATGCGACGCTCGTACATTTTCGCGTATTTCAGGAATACGTAGAATGCCGCGGTCATCGCGGCGTACAGGCCGCGGCCGCCGTCGCGGAAACCGCCGCGCAGGATATAGAAATTGAAAAATCGCCAGATCGGGTTCGCGATCATCTTGATCGGCGTGAACGCGGTCGGCTGATGCTCCAGCGCGGCGCGGGTGCTGAACCGGTTGATCGTCGCAACGTGATCGGCGACGTCGCGATAGCTGAAATGCAGGATCGGTTTGGCGAGCTTGCCGACCTCGCCTTCGACGACGACCTTGTCGTGCGGGTCGCGTCCGCCGATATGGCCGCGCTCACGCCGAAACAAGCGCACGGGAGTGTCGCGATAAATTCCGTGCGGGTAGTAATGGCCGAGGTGGTACAGGATCCGGCGAATCCGGTAGCCGTCTTTCGGCGATGGCGCCGAGATCGCGCGCACAATCTCCTCGCCCAAGTCGTCCGTCGCCTGCTCGTCGGCGTCCATCAGCAGGACCCAATCGCCGGTCGCGCGGTCGAGTGCCATCTGCTTCTGCATCACGTAATTAGTGAATTCGTGCTGAAAGACTTGCGCGCCGGCCGCGCGCGCGATCTCGGCCGTGCGATCGTCGGAAAACGAATCGACAACAATTTTCTCGGCACAGAACCACGCGCTCGCCAGGCACTGGCCGATCAAGGCTTGCTCGTTTTTCGTGATCGTGATGAGCGAGATTTTGGGCAGTTCGCTCATTTGGTTTTCGCGTGCGCGTCCGGCTTAATTGCGCGCGGTGTCGATACTCTCGATTACTTTTGCCGCGATTTCCTTGAACGCCGCGGTGATCGGATGGCCCGGATTGACCGCGACGATCGGACTCGCGGTGTCTCCGCCTTCGCGCAGCTCGCGTACTATCGGAAGCTCGCCCAGGAACGGCACGCCCAGCTCGGCCGCGTAGCGCGCGCCGCCGCCGTGCGAAAAAATTTCGTGACGCTTCCCGCACTTGCGGCACAGGTAGTAGCTCATGTTCTCGACCACGCCCAGCACGGGAACATTGACCTCGCGAAACATCTCGGCGCCGCGCTTCACATCGACCAGCGCGATTTCCTGCGGCGTCGTCACCACCACACCGCCGTCGAGCTCGACTCGCTGCGTGATCGTCAGTTGCGCGTCGCCAGTGCCGGGCGGCAGATCGAGGATCAGGCAATCGAGCTCGCCCCATTCGACATTGAACAGAAATTCGGTCTCGAGCTTCGTGACCATCGGTCCGCGCCAGATGACCGCGGTCTCGTCGTTGATGAACAGCGCCATCGAGACGTAACGGATACCGAAGCGCTCCAGCGGGAGAATCCGCCGCTCGGACGTGAGCGAAACCGCCTTCTCGGCGCCGACCATCATCGCGATCGACGGGCCGTACACGTCCGCGTCCATCAGGCCGACGCGCCATCCCAGCGCGCGCATCGCAAGCGCGAGATTCACCGCGACAGTCGATTTGCCGACTCCGCCTTTTCCGCTCGCGACCGCGACGATATGACTGACTCCAGGAATGCTGCGCCGCGCCATCGTATGCTGCGGGCGCGACTTCGCTTCGGCGGCGGGCTGTTCCAATCGCACCTCTACGGCGGGCACCCCCGGCATCGCGCGAATCGTCTGCTTAACGTTCTCGGTGATTTGATGCAGAACTTCGGGCTTTGCGGAAGGCGCGGCGACGACGATCGTGACGCCGGCGTGCGCGACCTCGACATCCTTGATGATCCCGAACGACACGATATCGCGTGTGAAGCCGGGATATTTGACTTTTTTTAATTCGGCGAGAATCTCGTTAGGACTGGGCATCTGGAGTGCGCTCTCGGCGCGTGCGTTCAGGCTCTGGTATGACCGATACTAAATTCGATGGCTCATGTTATCATTCCCGGACAAGCGCCGCGACAATCGCGGCCGAGTCTCAGGGTTTCGAAAAGTTGAGCGAAAAACGCACACCGGCTCAGCTGCCGAAGGCGCAGTATCCGCGAATCGTCGCTTCCGCCGGTCTGCGCGATGAGCGAGAGAAGCGCGTCGTCGCGACCGCGGCCAGCGAGCTTGCGACGGGTCTCGCCGCGATGCTCTCGCGCGCGGTGAGCGTCGCCGAGGGTTCCTCGCTCGGCGCGAATCGGGTACGAATCGAACTCCGCGCGCGCAACGGCGCCGATTCGGCGAACGCGTCCGCGCAAGAGGCATTGGAAGGCGAGCCGTTGGCGGGCGACTCGTTCGCGATCGCGCGTCCCGATGACTCGGCGATCTCGCTCGATGCGGGCAGTGCGCGCGGATTGATTCATGCGGCGGCCGATCTGCTCGAGCATCTGGGCGCGCGTTTCGCGCCTGGAGCGCCGGCGCAGTATCCGCAAATCGAGGCTGATGCGCTGCGCGCGATCGCTCCTTATCGGGTCACGCCGTCATTTTCGCGCCGCGGCTTCGTGTCCGACATCATGACCTGGAACTACAACTTCGCGGATCGGCTCGAACTGCATCTGCGCCACGACCGCGAATTTATCCCGTGGCTCGCGCGGCGCGGCGCGAATTCGTTTGCATATATCAGGCACGCGCACGACACGCGGCTCAAAATTGACGAGCTCACGCCGCTGTTCGAGTCTAATGGAATCGCGCCAGAGTATGGCGGACACGTGCTGCAGATACTGCTCGCGCGCGAGCGCTTTCAGACCAATCCCGAAATGTTTCCGGCCGCCGATGACGGCGAGCGGATGGTGCGGGGCAACCTGTGCGTCTCGAATCCGGCGGCGCTCGAAATGGTCCGCGAAGGCGCGCTCAAATATGTCGGCGATTATCCGGAGAACGAATTTTTGCACATCTGGGGTGCCGACGTTTGGCGCGGCGCGTGGTGCCGATGCGGCAATTGCCGCGAGCTTGCGCCCCAGTTGCAGTACATGGATGTCGTGAACGCGATCGCCGAGTCGCTTGCGGCGCGCGGTGCCGGTGCGCCGCCGGTAGCGTACCTGGCTTATCACGACACCCTCCAACCGCATCCGGGGCTGCGTCCGCTTCCAAACGTATGGTTCGAATGGGCGCCGCGAGAGCGATGCTATTCGCACGCGATCGACGATCCGGCTTGCGAAAAAAATCCGCCGTTTCTCGAATCGCTCAAACGCTACCTCGAGATCTTCGACGGCCGCGCGCATGTCTTCGAATATTACGCCGACGCGATTCTGTTCGGCGGCCTGGCGTTCGCGACTCCGTGCGTCGTCGCGCGCGATTTGCGCGCGTATCGCGCACTGGGCATCAGCAGTATCACGTGCCTGACCTTCGGCGCGTTCAGCGCGCTCGCCTATCCGGTCAATCTCGAGGCGTACGTGCGATGCGCCCGCGATATGGCATTCGAGCCCGAGGCCGCGATCGCAGATACGGCGCTGGGACGGCATCCGCGATGCGCTCCCGCGCTCGATGCCGCCTACCGCGCTGTCGAGCGCGCGTCGCTGCTGACGCTCGACTATGCCGACGTGATGCGTCCGCAGATGTCTGCCGAAAAAGGCCGCCGCAAACGCAACGAGCTGACGGCCGCCTCGCATACATTCCAGGAGGCGATCGCGGCCGCCGAGACAATCGCGCGTGCCGGCGGTAATCCTCTTGCACGCGCCGAGCAGCAGCTATGGACCTACAGCGCCGATGTGCTGAGCGGCTTGTCGGCCTATCTTGCGGCAAAGGAAGAGCAGGGCGCCGAACGAATCCGGATGGGCGAAGCCGCGATCGCGCGGATCGCCGGCGCGGTCACGCAGGTGCGCGAAATCGATCTCGAAATCAAAGGAACCTGGGGCGCATACGATCTCGAATGGATTCGCGAGCTTTGGATCACCGCGATGAAGCGCGGACTGGCCGAGACCGCGCCCGCGCATGAGGAGATTTTTTGATGGACGCTGGCTATCAAATACCCGAAGAGCTTGCGGCGCTGCGCGATCAGGTTCGGCGCATCATCCGCGATGAGATAATTCCAATCGAAGCCAAATGCGATCCCGACGCGCCCGAAATCCCCGAAGCCGATTACTGGCGAATCGCGAAGAAAGTTCAGGCTGCCGGGATGTGGTGCATGGGCGCGCCCAAAGAGTACGGCGGCCAGGGGCTCAACACGTTCGACATGTGCGTGCTGATGGAGGAGATGGCGCAGCATCGCATGGGCCTCTACAACCCGGGCGCGGGAGTGTTCGGGCGCACGCCGCCGCCGGTCATCTGGGGCGGCAACAAGGAGCAGCTCGAAACCTACGCCGCCGGAACGATCAAGAACGCGTGGCATACTTTCTATGCGGTCACGGAGCCTTCCGGCGGATCGGATCCCGCCGGCGCGATCCAGTGCCGCGCCGTGCGCAAGGGCGACACCTACGTCATCAACGGAACCAAGATCTTTATCTCGCACGCGCACGAGGCCGAGTGGGGCGTCGTGTTTACGCGCACCGACCCCAAGGCGGGGCGCGAGGGAATCACCGCGTTCATCATCAAGAAGGGCCAGCCCGGCTTTAGCGCGCGGCCGATCCGGACGCTGCGCACCTCGGCAATTCCCAATGAAGTCTCGTTCGAGGACTGTGTGGTGCCGGTCGAGCAGCGCCTGGGCGAAGAAGGGAAGGGCCTCCGGCTCGCGCTCGATCTGCTGACACGGCTGCGGTTTCCGTACTCCGCGTGCAATATCGGAGTCGGCGTTGCGGCGCTCAAGATGGCGATCGAGCATTCCAGGACCCGCAGCACTTTCGGCGAGCTGCTCTCGAAGCGGCAGGCGATTCAGTGGATGCTCGCGGATTCGGAGGTCGAGTTGCGCGCCGCCCGGTGGCTTACGTGGGACGGCGCATGGAAGGCCGGCCGCGGCGAGGATTTTCGCACCGAGGCGTCGATCGCAAAACTCTATTCGAGCGAAGTACTCGGCCGCGTGATCGATCGCGCGGTGCAGATTCACGGCGGCTACGGCGTCAGCAAAGAGTTTCCGCTTGAAAGGTGGTATCGTGAGGCGCGCATCCGGCGTATCGGCGAAGGCCCGTCGGAAGTACATCGCATGGTAATCGCGCGCACGCTGCTCAGGTAGGCAAGCCACAGGCAGGCAATCTAGATGACAACTTCGGACAGGACTCTTCCGCTCGCCGGAATTCGCGTGATCGATTTCGGACAAGTGTACGCCGCGCCCTACTGCACGATGCAGCTCGCCTACCTGGGCGCCGAGGTGATCAAGGTCGAACCGCCCACGACCGGCGAGGTTTTGCGCCGACCCGATTCTCCCGGCGGAGCCGGTTACTCGTTCCTGATGCTTAATGCGCAGAAAAAATCGATCACGCTCAACCTCAAGAAAAAGCGCGCGCAGGAAATCGCACTCATTCTTCTGGAGGACGCCGACGTGCTGGTCGAGAACTATCTCGACGGCGTGATGGCTTCGTTCGGACTCTCCTACGAACAAATCAAGGATCGTTTTCCGCGGCTGATTTACGCTTCCGGCAAGGGCTACGGCTCGAACAGCCGATGGGCGAAGCTCGGCTCGATGGATAATACGATCCAGGCTTCGTCGGGATTTATCAGCGTGACCGGATTTCCCGATGCCAAAGTTAAAACCTCTGCAACTTTTATCGATATGGGCACCGGCAGTCATTTGCTGAGCGGCATTCTCGCGGCGATTATTCAGCGCGGCAAAACCGGACGGGGACAGAAGGTCGAAGTCGCGATGCTCGACGTCGCGATCGCGGCGCTGACCAGCGCGACCGCGCCTGCGTTGCAGGGGATGAAGTTCAAGCGCCTGGGAAATCGGCATTGGGGCGCCTGCCCGACCAATATCTATCCGACGATTGACGGCGAGATTTTGATCTTCTGCCTGACCGAGGCGCATTGGCGCACGGTAGCGAAGCTGATGAAGCGCGAGGATTTGCTCGCCGACCCGCGCTACAAGAATCACAGCACTCGCCTACGAATCGCCGACGAAGTGGACGCGCTGCTCGCAGGATGGACCGGCACGCACGCGCGCGATGCGCTGATCGCGATTCTGATCGAGGCCGGCGTGCCCTGCGCGCCGGTGCGCGAGGTCGAGGAAGTGATCGCGGATCCTGAAACCGCGATGCGCGGGATGTTGGTCGATAGCAGTTATCCGACGCGCGGCGCGATTCGCGTCTCCGGCTCTCCGGTGAAACTCTCCGATGCCCCTCAGCCGGATAATCAGAGCCTGCGCCGCCCACCCGAACTCGGAGAGCATACGGCGGAAGTGCTCAGCTCGATAGGAATCGAAGCCGGCGAGGTCGAGCAACTACGCGCCGACGGAGTGATCTGACCGCGCTCGCGGCCGATCCGCCGGCGAAGTGGTTGGGCGGGTTTTCGTCGGTCCTTCCCGCCCGCGCCCGCCGCGCGAGAGCCTGTAAATCGCGGGACTTCGCTCATTGTGGCCCGCCACCGTTCTCCGTCTTATGCACGCACTTCGATCGAAGCTCTCCGGCTCGGCTTCCCGCGTGGGAAAGGGTCGCAGGTAGGGCGGTTCTTTTTTTAGTGCGAGAGGGTCGTGCGACAATCCCGGAATCGCGAGCTCAACCTATCCGTCCGCATTCGGCGCGCGATGTCGTTCATCGATCGTTTGATTATCTGTTTTCCGCATAACCATGAACGACAACATTTGTCTTTAGTTGTCCGAGATGCGAACTATCGACGCGCAAAAAATCTGGCGTCGTGACAGGCATAGCTCATTGTCACCAAAAGTAGCTGATTGTGGAGTTCTGGCTACCACCACCCACTTCCTGATAGACTCGTGACATGGCGATTCAAAGGGGGATACGCCATACCGGCGGCCGAGACGTTATTGCTCTCGAACCGGCGGTATCGGAACGCGCTGACCTCGAGCTCGTGCCGCGCGAGCATACGGTGGCCTCGTTCGTTATGACGCGCGCGGCGGAGCGGTCGTGGGAAATTCTCAATCGATCGATTTCGATGCCGCAGGGCGCGATGTACTGGATCGCGGGAGCGGGGGGTTCCGGCAAAACTCACTTTCTCAATTATGTGCTTGCGCTCGAGAGCCGCGCGGCTACTCCTGGGACCGAGCCTGGGCGTCATCTGGTCTGCGGCTTCGAGCTGGCGGGACGGATTCTCGCCGGCGAGATCCAGTCGTATCTGCTCGATACCGTTGCCGAGCAGATTGGCGCCGAACGCGAAAGCCTGGGACTATGGCGCGAACTCGGGGGCACCGACGCAATCGCGCTAGCGATGGAACATGCGCGGCGCACCGGCGTGCGCGCGCTGACGATCGCGATGGACTTCAGCGCGTCGGAGGCCGAGCCTGGGGCCGCATATTTCAACGCGCTGGCCCACTTGGCGCGCACCTGCCGAATCGTGCGGCTAACTATAATCGGTGCGAGCCGCGCGCTCGCGCCCGACGGCTCTATCGTCCTGACGGTTGCGCCTGAAAACCGCGACGAGCTGATGCGCGTCGCAATTGCGCGCGCGCGCATCGTCAGCGAGGACGCGGAGGAGCTGATTCCCGAGTTATATGCGGGGATCGATCTACGCGGGTTTGATCCGCTTGCGATTTTTCCGTTTCATCCGCTGACGGTTCGCGCGCTCGGTATTCTGGCGGATTCTCCCGGCACAACCGCGGGGACGGTCGGCGCCGCGGCGCGCCTTGCGCGTGAGGCGATCGCTTCGGAGCTGGATAACGGCGGCGCCGCGCGGGTGCGTCTCATCTACTGCGCCGATTTGATGGAGAGCTTCGCGATTTCGCGGCGGATTCAGTCGGGTCTGGGCGACGCGGGCCGTGTGGCGCTGAAGGCGGCGGCAGAGTCGCTTACGATGTTCCATGGCAACCAGCAGATGCTCGCGCGCGAGATCGTTCATGCCCTCGCGGTCGAGCATGCGCTCGGCGTCGCGGACCCGATGCCGCTTGCGCAGCTCGAAACGCGCGTGCCGATCCTTGCCGCAGGCGGCGGCGCGGCGGGCGCGCTCGCGGTAACTGAAATTATCAGGCGGCTCGGGGCGTGCACGGCGGGTGTCGTCCGCGCCGATCAAACCGGCGCGATCGTGTTCGATCCGGCCGCCGCGCTTTCACCGGAAACCGCGCGGTTCAATGCCGCGATCGCGCTTGCGCGCCACTTCGATTCGTCGCTCGAGCTCGCGCGTGATGCCGCGTCGATGCGCCGTTCAAGCATCGCACTCGCCGACGCCTTGACCGGCGCGGTTGAGACTTCCAGCCGCATCCGAGGCGCGCTTGCCGCGGCGCTTGCGCAGGCAAACCTTGCGGTTCCGGCCGAGCAGACCCGGATTCTCGATGAGTACGCCGCCATTGCCGAAGGCGGGGTCGAGCGCCTGCTCGATATCGGAGCAGATCCGGTGCGGTGCGAGACCGCGCAGAAGATTATTTCCGCATACGAAGGTCTGGAAGCCGCCGCCGAGGTCGCGCCGCGGATACGCGCGATGCGCGAGTTCGTTGAATCGACCGGCTTGCGTATCCCGACCGAAGAAGATCCGGCGCACGACCCGCGCGTCGCCGGGCTCGAAACCGAATGTCATCTGCTGCTCGCCGAGCTTGCGCCGCGGATGCTCGGCGGCACGCCGCGCGGACTCGACGCATTGGAGGCGCGTTTCCAGAAATTTAAGTGGACCTACGTGCAGCTCTACCGGAGCCATCACGCCATCTGGAAGACGGAGATGGAGCGGAGCGTGCTGGCCGCTGACGATGCGCGCCGCCGCCTTGACGCGCTAAATAAGCTCGATGCGATCGGCGCGCTCGGCCCCGCGCTCGGCGCCGGCTTTGCGCCGCAAGTCGAAGCTTTGCAGCGTAGCGTCATTCGATGCGACCGCGACGGCCCGCGCCACGTCGAGGTTACGCCGCGTTGTGCGGGATGCGGCTACCTGCTTGGAGCGCCGTCGCCGCGTGTGGAACTGGAAGATCTGGCCGAGCGGCTGGACCGCGCCCTTCACGCCAAGCTGGCCGCACTTTCCCAAAGCGCGATCGCGCGCCTGATTCGCGAGCACGACCGCGCTCATCGCCTCGACGGATTTCTAAAAATAATTCAGGCCGCCCAAACTGACGCGCTGGCGCGCGTGCTTGACGACAAGCTCGCGCGCTATCTGGCGCGGCTGCTCGATGAAAATCTTGGCGATGGTGCGAGCGGCGCGGACTTGAAGCCGGCGGCGCATCGGGATCCCCGAAGCGCCGCAAAACTTCGCAGTCCGCATCGGCGCGGTCGCGGCTGACGAGACCGCAAAGATATCTGAAGAAAAGATATCTGAAGAACTGATAGTCTGAGGATCGGGCAGGGAGCTCAGCTCTGGATTACCGTATGCTTCTTCGGCTGGCCCGGCGGAAACGCACTCGAGCGCCGGTTGCGGCGCGGCTTCACGCCCGCCCAGTCGAGGATCTTGAAGTACGCGTTGCGGACGATCTCGAGACCCCACAAAAGCCCAAGCCCGAGCAACACGCCGACGCCGCGCGCAACTTCCTTTAAGTAGTTGCCGGGCGGCAGGTGTTCATCGACCTTGAGGGCGGGCTGTTCCGGCGCGGTTTCCATTACTCTTCAGAGTAGGTGTCAAAGCGCCGCCGATCAACAGGGTCGGTGATGCGCGGATGAAAGATACAGGCGCCGGAATTATTTTCCCGACGCCCGCAGTGTCAGATCAATTCGAGCGTAGCCGCTCAATCAGTGCGCCGGTGGCGGCGGAGGCGGCATCGCCGGTATCGAGCCGTTTGATGAAGCTGCCGCGTTGGGAGCCGCGCCGGAATTGTCGGCCGCGCCCGCGGTCGCCAGCGGCAACGTCAGCGTCACATCGTCGAATCGCGCCTGCGAATCGTCGCTCGCCCACAGCCCGATGCGCCCCTTGGCGATCTTGCTGTCGTCGACATCGTAGATCATCTTGTTGTCGTCGTAGCACATGAAATGGCCGGCCTGCGCGATAACTTTGATCTTGTACCAGGTGTCCTTGTCGGTCGGCACTACGGTCTGCTTCAACACCTCAAGCTTGCCGGCGCTCATCCGCGAAAGCTGGAAGTAATCGCTCGGGCATCCCGCCGAGAGCACATAGAAATTTTTCGAATCGACATAGCGAAAGAGTATTCCGCCCGAGCAATCGAAGCGGCCGCCCGCCGATTTGAATGACGCCTCGAGCGTAAAGTCGCCATACTCAGTCGGATCTGTGACCACTGCCATCGGGTAGTAAGCCAGCGCGTTCATCAGCGACCGGATCATCCGTCCCGCGGGCAAGCCATAGGTATTCGGCTTGCTCGGAGCACTGGGGTCGGCAATCACCTGCCAGCCGCCTTCGACCGCGGTCCATCCGGCCGCCGGTGCACCCGACTTGTCCGAATCGAAATTCCACGCCTTGACCTCCGGAGTCGCAGTTGCGGTCGGTGTTACCGTCGGCGTCGCAGTCGGTTCGACCTTCTTTCTCGCTCTCGACCATGCGGCCGGACTCGTGAGGGCCATCGTGAATGCTACCCCCGCCGCGACCACGACGGCGCTCCTCAACCAAGTTTTGCCTGTCATCTTCGATCCTCTCTCCGCCCATCTCTTTCGAGGCGATTTCAATCCGGTTTATGCAATGAGGTAATTTGCGCGAGTTTCGCTAATGAATGGCGGTCCTGTCAAGAAAGAGATCCGCGACCGCTGTGACGATTCGGGCGCGAGCTAATTCCTTCCGTCCAGAATCACGCGAAGATTGCGTCTGCGTTGAGTAGCATATTCGCTTTCCTTTCGCTCAATATACTTTCGGAAATAGAATAGATACTCACTTTCGCCGCGAGGTCAAGGAAATTGCTTGACTCTAGTGGTGGAGAATGGGAGATTGTGGGGCATTCGGGAGGAGCCTGGTGTTCAGCGGTCGGTTTGATCACGCGATCGATGAAAAGGGACGCGTCAGTATTCCGGCGCGATTCCGCGATGTGCTCGCGCGCGAAAAGCACGATCGGCTCTTCATCACTAATGTTTTTTATAACCGCGAACGTTGCCTCGATGTTTATCCTCCTGTCGAATGGGAGCAGCTTCTGGCGAAGGTCGCGACCCGCAATCGCTTCGATCCATCCATACAGAAATTCGAGACGTTTTACATCGGCGGCGCACACGAAGTTCCAGTCGATCGGCAAGGGCGCGTCCTGATTCCGACCCGGCTGCGCGAGTTCGCAAGCCTCGCGCGCGAGGTTACGTTCTCGGCGCTGCGCGATCATTTTCAATTGTGGGACAAGGCGATCCTTGAAGGCGTCCTGCGCGCGAACGAAGCGGAGCTTCAGGATCCGGCCTTTTACGAAAAGCTCGGTTTGTGAGCGACGATGAGTTTGGCGGTGAAACACGACGACGGCGCGGCGGTCCGGATGCATGTGCCGGTGATGGTGGCGGAGGTGCGCGACTTGGTTGCCGCGCACGGACCACGCGTCGTCGTTGATGTGACTCTGGGGATGGCGGGGCACGCGGAGGCCATCCTGTCAGCGACCGAAGCGCGATTAGTCGGAATCGATCGCGACGCTGGCGCACTGGCGGCGGCGCGCGAGCGCCTGGCGCCTTTCGGCGATCGCGTGATTTTGCGCCAGGCCGATTTTGCCGAACTGCCGCGCGTGCTCGGCGAATGTGGAATCGAGCGCGCCGACGCGATTATCGCGGATCTCGGGATGTCGAGTTTCGCGCTCGACGATCCGGAGCGCGGGTTCAGCTTTCGCCTCGACGGTCCCCTGGACATGCGGATGGATCGGACCCAGGGTCTGCGCGCCTACGATCTGGTGAACGAGGAAACCGAAACCGATCTCGCCAATATCATTTTCAATTTCGGGGAAGAACGCGCTTCGCGCCGAATCGCCCGCGCGATCGTCGAAGAGCGCCGCCGCCGTCCGCTCGAAACCACCGCCGAACTGCGCGCCGTGGTTGAACGCGCGATTGGGCCGCATCGCAGAAGCGGAGCGCATCCGGCGACGCGTACTTTTCAGGCGCTGCGAATCGCGGTGAATCGCGAGATGGAGAGTCTGGCAGCGCTTTTGAGCGCCGCGCCGGGACTGCTCGCCGAAAGGGGCAGGATGGTCGTGCTGGCGTACCATTCGCTCGAAGATCGCGCGGTCAAGGAACGCTTTCGCGAGCTCAAACGCTCGGGAGAGTTCGCCGCGATAACGGGCAAGGTGCTCAAGCCGCAGCGCTCCGAGATCGCGAACAATCCGCGTGCGCGCAGCGCGCGCCTGCGATGTATCGAAAGGATCGTGCGATGAGCCGCCGCGCGCGTCCCGGCAATCCGCCGTCCGCGATTGTGGCGGGAATCCTGATGATCGCGATCGCGGCGTTGGGCTTCACCACGCTAATGATTCGGCTCGAAGCCACGCGCGAGGGCTACCGGCTTTCCGCGTTGCGTGAAGATATTGCAAAGCTCGAAGATCAGAACCGCACGCTGCGCCTCAAGGCCGCCGAGCTCTCGTCGCATGACCGGCTGCGCGCGCTCGCGCCGCGCTATCATCTGGCGCCGCCCGCGAGCGGACAGGTGGTGATGCTGCCGTGAACAGCGGGTTCAAACAGCGCCGCGCGCGCGTGGGATGGCTGACGCTGGTGCTGGCGTCGCTGTTCATGATGGCGGTGCTGCGCCTGGTCGTGCTGGTCGAGTTCGACGGACCGCGCCTTACGTCGCTTGCGAAGAGTGAGCATACCGGCGAGACGGAACTTGCCGCCGTGCGCGGGCCGATCGTCGATCGCAACGGCGAGCCGCTGGCGCTTTCGGCGGAGACGCGCTCGGTCTATGCGCGTCCGCGCAAGGTACTCGAGACCACTACTGCGCCGGAACGCGCGAAACTCGCAGCCGCGCTCGGCATCAGCGCAAAGGACCTCGAATCCAGGCTCGCCAGGCCTTCCCCGTTCGTATGGTTGGCGCGGCGCGTGTCGGTGGACAAGGCGCAAGCGGCCGAGGGGATCGGAATCGAAGGCGTCGGCGCGCTCAGCGAATACAAACGCTTCTACCCGGAGAGCAACCTGGCCGCGGCGGTGGTCGGGCTTGCGGGGATGGACGGCCAGGGGCTCTCCGGTCTTGAACGCGAATACAACAAAATAATCCGCGGCGAGCCGGTCGAGCTGAGTTTCTACCACGACGCGCTGGGGCATCCGATTTTCGACAGTCCGCTCGAGCTTAAGACTCCGGAGCCGGGCGCGCAGCTCGAGCTCACGATCGATTCGTCGATCCAGTCCCTGGCCGAGACCGAGCTTGGGGCCGAGGTGCGGCAAAGCGGAGCCAAGCGCGGCGCGGCGATCGTGCTCGATCCGTTCACCGGTGAAGTTCTGGCGATGGCGAACGTCGGCGCCGATCCGGCTAACGTGCACGATCGTTTACACAACCCCGCGGTGCAGGATGCGTTCGAGCCCGGCTCGACGATGAAGGGAATTCTCGCATCGATTGCGCTGTCCGACGGCGCGATAAATCTCGACAAGCAAATCTATTGTGAAGAAGGCCACTGGACGATCGACCGGCGCACGATCCATGACGACAGCAAGCACGGATGGCTGAATCTGGCCGGGATAATCGAGGTTTCGTCGAATATCGGCGCGGCGAAAATCGCGCTTGGGCTGGGCTCCGAGCGCTATTACCAGGGTATGCGCGCTTTTGGAATCGGCCTGCGCACCGGGATCGATCTTCCCGCCGAAGCAAGTGGGATGGTGATGAAGCCTTCGACCTGGCACGAGATCGATCTGGCCAATCACGGCTTCGGGCAGGGCGTCTCGGTGACGCCGATCGAGCTCGCGACGGCTTACGCCGCGATCGCCAACGGCGGACTGATCGTGCGGCCCTACGTGGTGAAGGCCGCGTACGACGCACAGGGCAACGTGATTTTGCGCCATACGCCGCAGGTGATGCGCCGCGCGATCCCGCCCGAAGTTGCGCATCAGATGAATCTGCTGTTGCGCAATGTCGTCAATGGAGACGGCGGCACGGCGCATCGTGCCAAGGTTGCCGGCTTTATCGTCGCGGGCAAGACCGGCACAGCGCAGATGGTTAATCCCGCGGGCGGCTACTATCAGAATCGGCACGTGAGCTCGTTCGTCGGCTTTCTACCCGCCGATGATCCGCGCCTGCTGATCCTGGTGGTGTTGTACGACGTCGGTCACGGCCATTTCGGCGGCTTGTACGCGGCGCCGGTGTTCAGCGAAATCGCTTCCGGTGCGGTGCGCGATCTGAATATTACGCCGCCGGGTGGAAATTATGATGTTGCGGGAATGATTCCGATGCCTGCCGCGGTGAAAGGCGGTGCGAAACTTGCCGATGTATCCGCGCCTGACGCTGACGATGAGATTCCCGCGCTGACCGGCACCAGTTCTCCGATGACTCCGGATTTTTCCGGGATGAGTTTGCGCCGCGCGTTGATGGTCGGGCGCAGTATTGGAGTGACACTCGAGGTTAAGGGCGGAGGCTACGTGATTGCCCAGGATCCCGCGGCCGGCGCTCAGCTAAGTCACACCGGGATACAGCTCACGCTCGCTCCTGTGCAGGCTGATCCTGCGGCAGCGGTTAAAACCGCCGCGCGCACGGTCGTCGCGGCGCCCGGTGGCGGGATGTGAAGCTCGCCGAGCTGCTCGAGGGACTTGATGGACGGATTGAGGGCGATCAGGCGGTGGAGATTCTGGGACTCAGCTACGACTCGCGCGCGGTGGCTGCCGGCCATCTGTATTTTGCGCTCGCGCGCGACGAGGAGCGCCGCCGCGCGAACATAAGTGACGCATTAAACCGCGGTGCACGGGCGATTGTGATGGGTAGTGGTGGAGGTGGCGCCCGGCCCGCGGTGACCGTTGTAGAGAGCGCGCGGCCGCGCCTGATGATGGGCGCGGCCGCGGCGCGTTTTTTCGGCGCACCGAGCCAGCGGCTCGATCTGATCGGAATCACCGGGACCAGCGGCAAGACGACCACGACGTACCTGCTTGCCTCGATCCTCGAGGCGGCCGGGCATCCGGCGGGAATTATCGGCACGATCGGAATTTTCATCCGCCAGAACAAAATCTACAGCGGTCTGACGACGCCTGAATCGATCGATATAGAATCGGCGCTCGTGCGGATGGAGCGCGAGGGCGTGCGCCACGCGGCGGCGGAGGTATCTTCGATCGGAATCGCCGAGGGCCGAGTGGATGCGCTCAACTTTCGCGGTGCGATATTCACGAACCTCGGCCGCGACCATCTGGACTATCACGGCACGATGGAAGAATATTTCGCGGCGAAGTTGCGCCTGTTCACTGAGATTCTGCCGCGCAGCCGCCGCGCCGATACCTTTGCGGTAGCGCGCGCCGATGATCCTTACGGAAGTCGCGTGCTCGCCGCGGTACCGGCGCGCAAGCTTGGTTTCGGCCTTACACCAGGACTCGACGTTTATCCACAGGACTACGTTGCCGGCACCGGCGGAATTCGTGCAACTATCGTTGCACTCGGCAACAAAATCGAGTTTACTTCGCCGCTCGTCGGCGAACTCAATCTGCTCAATATCCTTGGGGCCTCTGCCGTGTCGGTGGCCCTGGGCATCGAACCTGCGGCGGTGGCGGAAGGTGTGCGGCGATGCCCAGGGGCCCCCGGCAGGATGGAGGCGGTGGCGGCGCGCGCGGGCGTGCTGGTGATAGTCGATTACGCGCACAAGCCCAACGCGCTCGAAGCGGTGCTGCAGGCGGCGCGCAAGTTTACGCGCGGACGCGTAATCTGCGTGTTCGGATGCGGCGGCGATCGCGACCGCGGCAAGCGGCCGATCATGGGCGGTATCGCGGCGCGGCTCTGCGATCTTCCGATCATCACCTCGGACAATCCGCGCAGCGAAAATCCTGATGCAATTATTTTCGAGATCGAAGCCGGGCTTCGCGACGCGATGAAGGAACCCGCTGCGCGCGCGAAGGAGTTTCGCGTCGAGCCCGACCGTCGCCTTGCGATCGCGCTGGCTCTGCGTACCGCGGCGCCGGGCGACACGGTGATCGTCGCGGGCAAAGGGCATGAAAATTACCAACTGGTTGGCGATCGCGTGTTCGCATTCGATGATCGCGCCGTGATTGGCGAGATTGCGCTGGAGCAGGGCTACCGGAAGAATTGAAAAATCAAAAAGGAGGCGCCCGCGCTGGCGCTTCGACGCGATGCTGTATCTCCTGCTCTACCCGCTGCACACGCACTTCGAGGGCTTCAACGTCCTTCGCTATGAAACCTTTCGCTCGGTGCTCGCGGGGCTGACCGCGCTTGCGATCTCGCTCGCGATGGGGCCGTGGCTGATCGATCGCTTTCGTGCGGCGCATCTCGGCCAGACGATCCGCGACGTCGCGCCGCAGTCGCATCAAAAGAAGGCCGGCACTCCCACCATGGGCGGCCTGCTGATTCTGACTGCCACGCTCGCCGCGACGCTGCTGCTTGCGAATATCGCGAACCCGTATGTCTGGATCGTGATCTTCGTCACCGCAAGCTTCGGTGTGATCGGTTTCGCCGACGATTATCTGAAACTAAAGCGCGGCAAGGGCCTGGGGCTGAGCGGACCGATCAAGCTCGGCGCGACGCTGGGTTGCGCGCTGGCCGCGTCGGTGATGCTGTTCGCGGTTCTGAAATTTCCGACCACGCTCACGATCCCGTTTGCGAAGAATCTGCATCCCGATTGGGGCCTGATTTTTTACATCCCGTTCGCGATGCTGGTGATCGTCGCGTGTTCGCACGCGGTGAATCTTACCGACGGGCTCGACGGCCTTGCGATCGGCCCGGTCATGACGACCGCCTTCACCTACTGGGTTTTCACTTACGTCGCCGGCAACCTGAAATTCTCCAACTATCTGCAAATTCCGCACGTCGCCGGCTCGGGCGAAATTGCGATTTTCTGCGCCTCGCTAATCGCGGCATCGCTCGGCTTTCTCTGGTTCAACGCGTATCCCGCTTCGATGATCATGGGCGACGTGGGTGCGCTTTCACTCGGCGGTGCGCTTGGGATGGTCGCGGTGTTGTGCAAGCAGGAACTCGCGCTGGTGATGGCGGGCGGAGTTTTTGTGGCCGAAGCCGCGTCGGTGATTATCCAGCGCTACTATTTCAAATGGACCGGCGGCAAACGGTTCTTCCGCATGGCGCCGATCCATCATCATTTCGAGCTCAGCGGATGGCCGGAAACAATCGTGGTGGTGCGCTTCTGGATTATCTCGATCGTGTGCGCGCTGGTCGCACTCTCGACGTTGAAACTTCGCTGACGCCGCGGCGGGAAGTCATATACTCGAAAGAATATGAAGCTCGCCGGCAAAACCGTGATGGTCGTGGGACTCGGCGCGAGCGGAATCGCCGCCGCCAGGTTCATGGCCGCGCAGGACGCGAAGTTAATCCTCACCGACCGCCGCGTCGATATCGATCGCGCAAGCCTGCCCGCGGGCGAGGTGAAGCTCGGCCCTGCGGATGCGAGTTGGATCGCGGGGGTCGATCTGGTCGTCACGAGTCCGGGAGTTCCGCGCGGCGCGACCCTGCTCAAGGCAGCGGTCGCGCGCAAAATTCCGGTAATCGGCGAGATCGAACTCGCGGCGCAATTCATCTCCGCGCCAATCGCCGCAATCACCGGCACCAACGGCAAAAGCACGGTGACTGTGCTGCTCGGCGAGATTTTGAAAGCGGGCGGGATGCATCCTTTCGTCGGCGGAAACCTGGGTGAGCCGCTGGTTGCGGCGGTCGGCGGCGTTTATGACGCGATCGTCGCCGAGGTCTCGAGCTTTCAGCTCGAATGGATCGAGCACTTCAGACCAAAGGTTGGCGTTTATCTCAATCTGACCGACGACCATTTCGATCGCTACCGCAATCTTGCGGAATACGGCGCGGCGAAGGCGCGGATGTTCGCAAATCAGGACGGCGGCGACTGGGCGATTCTGAACCGCGACGACCCGAATGTCTGGGAGCTCGCCAAGCCGGTGCGCTCGCGCGTATTCGGCTTTGGCTTCGTTGGGTCAGGACACGCGCCGGCGATCTGGCCGGAAAACGACGCGCTGAGGTTCGACATGGGCTCGCGCCGCGGGCGAATCAGTATCGCGGGGTTCCGCCTGCCGGGGCGGCATAACGTGTCTAACGCGATGGCGGCGTCGGCGGCGGCGCTTGCGATGTTCGTGGACGAGCGCGTGATCGAACACGCGCTGAATCTGTTCGGCGGATTGCCGCATCGCTTGGAATTCGTGTGCGAGCGCGAGGGCGTCAAATGGATCGACGACTCGAAGGGCACCAACGTCGGCGCTGTAGTCGAGGCGCTCGAGTCCGTCGCTGCTCCCATCGTGCTGATTGCGGGAGGCGTCGATAAGGGCGGCGATTTGAGTCCGCTCATCGCGCCGCTCAGGCGCAAGGTCAATCGCGCGATTCTGATCGGCGCGGCGCGGGAGAAGATGCGCGCGGCGCTTGCCGGCGCGTGCGAGATCGAGCTGGTTCCAACTCTGGCGGAGGCGGTCGAACGGGCGGCGCAAGTGGCGCGAAAGGGCGATACGGTTTTACTTTCGCCGGCGTGCTCGAGTTTCGATCAGTTCAAGGACTATGCAGAACGCGGCAACCTATTTCAAAAGCTGGTTCGGGCGCTTTGAGGCCGTAGAATACCGGCGTCCCGACCCGTGGCTGTGGCTGCCGGCGGCGGCGCTGATTCTGTTCGGTCTGCTGATGGTGCTGAACACGACTTATTTTCTGGGGCTTGAAAAAACCGGGGACGCGTTTCATTTCTTCAAGCTCCATATAGCGCATATCCTCGCGGGCTTTGGGGTACTCGTGATGCTCTCGCAGTTCTCGCTGACGGGGCTGCGCCGCCTCGTGATGCCGCTGGCGATCGTTTCGGTCGTGATGCTCCTGGCGGTCTATCTGCCGCATCTTGGACTGGTCCGCGGGGGCGCGCGGCGATGGCTCAAGCTTGGGCCGATCGTCCTCGAGCCGTCGGAGATGGTGAAGTTCGCGCTGGTTTTTTTCCTCGCCGATTTTCTTAGCCGCCGCCAGGATCGCCTGCGCGATTTTATGCGGGGCCCGGCGCCGGTATTCGCGATCGTCGGCGCGCTGGCTGTGATTCTTCTGAAGCAGCCCGACTTCGGATCGACCGTGATGATCTCCGTGATCCTGTTCGTGATGCTCTACGCGGCCGGCGCCGAGGCGAAGCATCTGGGCGCGGCGGGCGCGATCGCGATGGTGGGTCTCGTCGTGCAGATGTGCGCGAAATCATACCGGATGCGGCGGCTGACTGCGTTTCTCGATCCGTGGCAGGTCGCGCGCGGCGCGGGCTTCCAGTTGATTCAATCGTTTATCGCGCTCGGCGCGGGCGGCCTGCGGGGCGTCGGTTTGGGTGCGGGGCGCCAGAAGATGTTCTACCTGCCGCAATCGCATACCGATTTTATTTTCGCAGTGGTCGGCGAGGAGTTCGGAATTATCGGCGCCTCGATCGTGATCATCCTGTTCTGCGTGATTCTTTTCCGCGGGATGCGGATTGCGCACGAGGAACCCGATCCGTTTGCCAGCCTGCTCGCGGTCGGACTGACCTCGCTGCTTTCGCTGCAAGCGCTGATCAACATGGCGGTCGTGATCGGGATGATTCCGACCAAAGGCCTGCCGCTACCGTTTCTGAGCTACGGCGGCACCGCAATCATGATGGCGATGGCGGCGCTGGGCGCGCTGCTCGCGCTCGGCAGGCGGCCCGCGGTGCGATGAGATCCATGCCATGAGATTTACCCAATGAGATGCATCATCGCGGGCGGAGGCACCGGCGGGCATCTGTTCCCAGCCGTCGCGGTGGGCGAAGAGATCATCCGCCAACGCCCCGACGCGGAGGTTCTGTACGCCGGCACGACCAATGGATTCGAAGCGCGATGGTTGCCGCAAAGCGGCTACCGCTACGAGCTGTTCGAGGTCCACGGAATTCGCGGCCGCGGCGCCTTGGGGCGCATCCGCGCCGTCGCCGAGTTTCTGCGCGCTGTTCGCCTCGCGCGCGCGCTGATCAGGCGCGTACGGCCGCATCTAGTGGTATGCGCAGGCGGGTACGCGTCGGCACCGGTCGGAATGGCGGCGGCATTTTCGTGGGTGCCAATCGTGATGCTCGAGCAAAATGTGATGCCGGGTTTATCGAACCGGATTCTGATGAGATTTGCGCGCAAAATCTGTATCAGCTTTCCCGATAGCCGGGCCTATTTTCCGGCTTCGAAAGTAGAGCTGACTGGTAACCCGATTCGATACGATGCGCGGTCGGGTCGGACCCTGACGGAGGGTGGTCCGGCGCAAATCCTTGTTTTAGGCGGCTCGACCGGTGCGCATCGCCTGAATTTAGGTGTTGTTAGTGCTTTCAAAATCTGGGGAAAAGGTGTTATAAACCTGAAGGTCATACATCAGACCGGGGAGGCGGATGTTGAGTTGGTGCGGCAAGCCTACGATGAGCTTCCGCTGGGGGCGGAAGTAGTTGCGTTTATACAAGACGTGCCCGGCACGCTGGTAAAGGCGGAGCTGGTGGTCGCGCGCAGCGGCGGCGGCACGGTTACCGATATCGCGCATGCCGCCCGCGCGGCGGTTTTTGTGCCCTATCCGTTTCATCGCGATATGCAGCAGCTTCATAA
>JBOHWH010000191.1:0-8344 GCA_050736695.1 Binataceae bacterium (SeqCode)
GGTTCTGCCTGAAGAACGACATAATTCTTGCGCACGACAGCGCGTACTCTGAAATCGCGTACGACGGCTACCGCGCGCCGACCGTCTTCGACGCGAAAGACGCACGCGAATGCGCGATCGAGTTCCATTCGCTATCTAAAACCTTTTCGATGACGGGATGGCGATGCGGATTCGCGATCGGCAATCGGCAGCTCATCGCCGCGCTCGGCAAGGTCAAGACCAACATCGACTCCGGTGTCTTCCAGGCCGTGCAGGAAGCCGCGATCACCGCGCTCGAAGGCGGAGACGGCGACAAGCTGGCCGAGTATTGCGCGAAATACAAAGCGCGGCGTGATTTGCTGGTCGGCGCGCTGCGCGAGATGGGACTCAAGTGCGAGCTTCCGCGCGCAACCTTTTATGTCTGGGCGGAAGTGCCAAAGGGCTATACCTCGGTGTCGTTTACCGAGCGCGTTCTAAAAGAGGCGGGCGTCGCGATCACGCCCGGCTCGGGTTTCGGCAAGGGCGGCGAGGGGTTCGTTCGATTTTCATTAACGGTATCGAACGAGCGGTTGAGAGAGGCGGTTGCGAGAATTAAGGCGCTTCGGCTGTGACGGATGCCCAATCGGGCTTTCATCGGAATAGGTACTAACCTCGGCGACCGGGCCGCCAATTATCGGGAGGCGATCACACGTATCGCCCAGATTCCCGATACCAGGCTCGTGCGCCAATCCTCGATCTATGAGACTGAGCCGGTCGGCGGACTCAAGGGTCCATTCTTAAATGGTGTGATCGAGGTCGAGACCGAGATCAACGCCGACGTGATGATGCGCAAGCTACTCGCGATCGAGCGCGTGATGGGGAGAAAGCGCGTGCGCGGAAAAAAACCGGCGCGCGGCAAATATCGTCCGCGCGTCATCGACCTGGACCTCCTGTTCTTCAACAAAGAGATTATCGACTCGCGCACTCTAACCGTCCCGCATCCACGCCTGCACGAACGACTATTCGTGCTGGCCCCGATGAGCGAGCTTGCGCCCGCGCTGATACATCCCAAACTCAATCATTCGATTTCAGAGATTATGGCCTCGCTGAAATCCCCCTTCCGCGTATCGCTCGCGCGCGCGGAATTGCTGCGTCCGCAGCCCTCGAAGCGCCCTGCTCTGACGCGCTAGCGAAGAAATCTGAACAATCCCACAGATTTCACAGATGAACCAGATTAATTCTGTTCTTCAGTTGCGTGGGTGTCCTCGCCCGCGATCCCTCCGATCGGAGGTTGTCGATTTCTCTAATGATTCTTAGTCCCGAGCCGCAGGCAAAGGATCTGCGCGAAACGATTCTCTGCGGATACACTGAGACTTGCGTCCGTCATTTCGACCGCAGGGAGAAATCCCGAGCGCAGGGCTACCGCATGTGATTGTCGGCACCGAGCATGGGCGCCTCGGGATTTCTCGCCCACGGCTCGAAATGACGGACCCAAGTGAACCGCCGGTGCAGAGGTACTTATTCTGCCGAGACCGCGCCGAGGATTATCGACAGTCTCATCGCGGGCAGGGCGACCGCCCTGAAATCTCTTCTGACCTTTTTAATCTGTGTAATCTGTGGATTGTCCTTTCCCGCAACACTATTTCCCTTCGCATCCTTTCGTGCTAACAACTGGTCTTATACATCTTAGCTATTCTCCTGCTGGAGCCGGCGATGATTCCGATTCGGTACAATTTTCGGAGTCTCGTGGAACGGCGCGCCACCTCACTGATGACCGTGCTCGGTGTCGCGCTGGTCGCGATGATTTTCGTGATCGTGTTCGGGTTTATCGCCGGACTCAAGCAGGCGTTATCCAACGCCGGACAGGATTCCAACTGGATCGTGATGGCGCGGGGCGCAACCAGCGAGAACCAGAGCTTCGTTCCCCACGCCTCGGCCGAGATTGCCAGCGTGCTGCCTGAACTCGCATCCGACCCCGGCCACCATCCGCTGGTTTCGCGCGAGAGTATCGTCGGCGTCAATATCAGCCGCGCCAGAGGCGCCAAGCAGTTCGCGATTCTGCGGGGTGTAGAGCCGATCGCGTACGAAGTTCATCCCAACCTGCGTCTGGTCGAAGGGCGATGGCCGGTGCGCGGAAGCGGAGAATGGGTGATAGGACGCAAGCTCGCCGCGCGCTATCCGTACCTCAAACCTGGAGCCTCGTTTCACTACAGCCATCGCGACTGGAAAATCGTCGGAATATTTTCCGATAACAACAGCGCGCGCGAATCTGAGATCTGGACCAATCTCGACGATCTCCTCACCGATCGTCATTGGGATCCCGGCGGCGCCACGGCGCTGCACGTCGTGCTCAAGCCCGGCGCCGGAGCCGACTTCGCAAAGGCGATCGCCAATGACGGACGCATGAGAGTTGATGCGGAAACGGAGGCTGAGTATTACGCGGCGCAGGCCAAAGTCGTCGCACAACTCAGGAACCTCGGCCTGATCGTCGCGCTGGCGCTTGCGATCGGCGCCACCTTCGGCGGAATGAATACTATGTACACGGCGGTGACGCGCCGCGGACGCGAGATCGGCGTTCTCCGCGTGCTGGGTTTTTCGCGCGCGAACATTTTGAGCAGCTTCGTGATCGAAAGCGCACTCCTGGGCATCGCGGGTGGCGCGGCCGGTATCGTGCTCGCGATCATCGTGGCATGGGCGACGGGATTGACCGGCCGCTCGATGAGCGTGGGCGCGATGTTTTTTTCGTACCGGCCGACGCTGGGCGCGTTCGCAGCCGGGATCGTCGTGGCGGTGATTATCGGGATTGCAGGCGGCCTGATGCCGGCGCTGCGCGCGTCACGGATGGAGATTATCGGCTCGCTCAGAGAGGCGTGACCCGAAGGGCGGGACCAGAGACGTGCAATGATTCGCAAGCTCCTGACCATCGCGTTTCGGAACATGCGTCGCCAGCGCCGGCGCACCATCCTGACCGCGCTGACTTTCGCCGTCGCGGTGTTTATATACACCGTGCTGGTGGCGGTCCCGTGGTCGATGGATCGCATCGCCTATAATGCATCCAAAGGACTGCGGCTGGTGGTCACCGAGCGCAACAACAACAATCTGCCGGCGCGTTACTGCGGCCCGATCAAACAGCTGCCGCACGTGCTCGGATGCGCGCCGGAAATTCTCTGGGCCGCGGTTTATCGCGACCCGAAGGTTCCCATAATCACCTACGGAGTAACTTCCGATATCACCAACGTGACCGCGAGCAGCGACTACGCAGTGCCTACGGATTTGGCAAAGAAGTTTCTGACCGATCGACGCTATGCGCTGGTCGGGTATGCCCTGATGCGGGAGTATGGTTGGAAACTCGGAGAGCCGGTCACGCTGCATAATCCGGGCGACACCCGGCTTTCGCTGACCTTCATCCCGCTAGTCGAGTTCCCAAACGAATATTTGTCGCACGCATTTATGTTTGACCGCCGAATGCTCGACGATGCGGCGAATAAAGTTTACGGAGCCAACATCGCCGATCGAGCATCGTTCCTGGTAGTTCGCGTGGACCAGACCGAAAATATGGGATTGGTGGCGAGCGAGATCGACGAAAATTTCCACAACTCTGACGCGGAAACCGAAACCTCCACCGAGTCGAATTCCGTTTCCAACGTAGTCACCGCAATCGGCAATATCCGCACCGTTATCTATAGCCTGTGCATCGTCGTCTTGCTGACTGTGCTGTTAATCGCGGGAAATTCGATGGCGATGATGGTGCGCGACCGAATCGGCGAAGTGGCGGTGATGCGCGCGCTCGGCTTCACGCGGACGCACATCGCGATCCTGCTATTTTCCGAAGCGGGCCTGATCGGACTCATCGGCGCCGCGAGCGGCGCCCTGGTGGCATTTTATTACTTCGGACACGGCGTACGCCTTGGCGAAATAACCGGCATGCTGGGCTACATCCAGGTGCGCCCGGAAACCGTGATCGCCGCGATCGTGGTCGCAGTAATCGTAAGCCTCGTCAGCGCCATCGTTCCAGTAATGCAAGCAACGCGCGTAGTACCGGCGATGGCCTTCCGCCAGGTTACTTAATCAAAACAATCCACAGATTTCACAGATTGCACAGATTCTTTTCTTGTTTCGTGTAGTCGGATCGGGGGCTCGACTAGTAAGCCGGCAAAAGAGCGATTCTTAGCGCGGCAGCCACGCGTGGGAATGACAGGCGAAAGCATCGCAACGAGAATGACCTCGAAGCTACAGATATTTGCCGCCCCAGCGGTCGAGGAAAGTTACTTGTTTTAGCGGCGCGCGAGAGACCGGGCCAAAGTGACCGAGCGGGTAACCGATCGGTATGATCGCGAAGGTGTGGGCCTGTTCGGGCAATCCCAAGATTTGGTCAACCTCTTTTTCGTAAAGCAGATGGCGCGTCGTCAGCGTTGCGCCAAGCCCCAAGGCGCGCGCGGCAAGCAACAGGTTTTGCACGGCAGGATAGATCGACGCTCCGGCTCCGACTCCACTTCCTGAATCGCCCTCGAGACAGCATACGATGAGCACCGGCGCTTCGTGAAAGTGTTCGGTCAGATGGTCCCTCGCCGCCAACATCCGCTGTTTTTGTTCCTCAGATTTCCCGGGAGGGGGAGACGCCGAGTGGAAGCGTTCTTTGAGATCCTCGAACGCGCGCAGATATCGGAGCTGAAGCTGCTTTTTGATCTGGGGATCCTTCACCACGATGAAGCGCCAATGCTGCGCGTCGCCACCGCTCGGCGCGCAGATAGCGGCCTCAAGAATCTCGCGGATGAGCTCATCGGGAACAGGGTCCGGTTTCAGCCGGCGCATCGCGCGCATCGTTCGGATCGCGTCAAACAGGCCAATTTTCCGATCCATCTACATGCTCTTTTTTCCGCCGCCGCGGACCCACTGGCTATTGACGGATTAGCAAATGGTATGTGTCGGCGTACCGGTGAAGCTCCCAGCAGATCTAAAATTTCGCCGAGGCGAAGTGCCTCAAAATTCGGTCGATTTGCCCGCCGCATGCTCGCGAAGGGCCTCATCGGTGAGCGCTTCGAGTTTCCCCGCTTTCGCGTCTCGCTCGAGCTGGCGATCCCAAGCGGCGCCATCAAACTCGGCGAACCACTGCCGAAACACTGCGAGTTCCTGAGCCGAGAGAGCGGAGATTCTCTTCTCGACGGCTTCGAGCTTACTCATAGAAGAAACACTCTCTGTCTGAAAACCCTAATCAGTGAAATCTGTGTAATCTGTGGATTGTCTTGCTCTCAATTCGCCGACGCGCGCTGCGCGATCAGCTTGTCGAGTTCGATCTTCAGCCGGCCAAGAACCTCTTCGTAGCTGAAAAAACCTACTTTCTTGTCCTTCTTCTTTAGATTTACCGTGGTTGGTCCGCACCACAATCCCAAGTCGGCGTCGTCGGTCTCACCTGGCCCGTTCACGCGGCATCCCATCACGGCGATCGTGATCTTATGCTTCACCGCGTACGCGCTAATCACCTTGACCTGCTGGGCCAGTTCGACGAATTTTTCGTTCTCGACGCGCGAGCACGACGGACACGAAATGATATTGAGGCCCTTGCCGAACTCCGGGACCGAGATGAAGCGTCCCGCGCGCACGTCTTCGATAATCTTGTGACCGACGAGAACTTCCTCGTGCTTGCGATCGTTGGGCAGCGTCAGCGAGACGCGAATCGTCTCGCCGATTCCCTGCGCCAGCAGCTTCTCGAACGCGATGCGGGTCTTGATAATGCCGTCGGGCGGAAGCCCGGCCTCCGTCACTCCGAGATGAATCGGAACGTCGGGACGGCGCAGGGCGAAGCGGCGATTCGCATCGATGACTTTTTGCGGCTCGGAGTCCTTGAGCGAGACGACAAAGCGCGTGAAGCCAAGCTCGTCCATCAGGTCGCAGTGATACGCGGCCGACTCGACGATCGCGCCCAACTGATCGCCGGGAAACTTTTCCAGGAACGCGGGCGCGACCGAGCCGCAATTTACGCCGATGCGAATCGCGACGTTGCTGTCGCGTGCGACTTCGACGATCCACTTCACCTTTTGCGCGATGGTTTGCGCTTTCGCGATATGATGCAGATGGCCGGGGTTGTAACGGATCTTGTCCACATACGGCGCGACGCGATCAGCGATCCGGTAATTTTCCTGCAGATCGACCGAGAGCGTGATCCCGGCGGTCTGCGCGCGAATTTCCTTGATCGCTGGAATCTCCTTGTCCGAGTCCATCGCGATTCGCACGATTCCGGCGCCCGCGTTTGCGAGCTGATGCGCCTGCGCGACGGTCTGATCGATATCGATCGTCCGGGTCGCGCACATCGACTGCACGACCACCGGATTTCCGCCGCCCACTTTGATCGCGCCGATTTGTACCGCGCGGGTCTTTCGATCCGAAGCTGCTGCATACTGATCCATTTCGATAATGCTGCCTGATTGCGCCCGACTATGCGACAGGTGCGCTCTGTTAGTGCTTGTGGTCTCCGACTTTGTGTTCTTCGCCCTTATGCTCTTCGGTGACCGCCATCGCGATCGCACCGTGGCTAAAAGCCGCGCCCGCGCGCATCGCCGCCGCAACCCAGACCGCCTCTGCGATCTCCTCGTCGGTGCATCCCTTGTCCTTGGCGCGCGTGACGTGCGCCTCGATACACCACGGGCACTGCGTCACATGCGCCGCGGTTATCGCCATCAACTCCTTGGTCTTCGACGGGATCGCTCCGTCCTTGAACACGACCTGGTCGAAATCGAGAAAGCCCTTGAACATGTCGGGCGTCATTTGCCGGAGCTTGCGCAAATTCTTGGAGGTTTCCTTGCTATAAAAATCAGCCATCGTAGATGCTCCTGGACCAGTTGTGCGGGCGGCCCGAGCCCGAAAAAGAGTCGTTTGGGAAAAGGCGTCGATCTCGGCGGCGCAGCGACTGCTTGGAGTATAGCAGAAACGCCCAAAAGGGTCATCCGGACTCATCCGCGAGGGCAAGAATTGCTTATCCAAGCTTCATCCTAATGTAACCCTCGCTTATTTATGACGTTTAGCCTGATGCGCGCTATAGCGATTTCACTTGCATGACGATTACGATCAATCTAATTTCGACTTGCCGTCCAGCAGAATAAGCGCGGGCGAGTGGCAGGATTAGGTTGCCTGTGACTGCGATTGGAAATATGCCGCGAAGTTACTGGTAAGTTACAAAATCCCGCGGCGGAGGTCGTAGATAAGATGCTCCCGTCCGAAACCGTCATTCCGCGTGTCGATGCACGCCCCTTCCCTGACGTGATCCTGCGCAGCCAATTCTTCGAACTCATGGGCACGCGGTCGCTTTCGAGCGAGCAGCGCCTGATGCTGGCGGTGCTGGCCGACGCGATCAATATTGTGCAGGACTTCCACTATTCGGAGTCCGCGCGCAAGCGCGGTCCGTTTGCCGAAGCGTGGAACTGGATCTTCGCCCACGGCACATCGTGCCCGCTTGCGTTCGAGAGCGTCTGCGGCGCACTCGGAATCGAAGCGGAAGCTCTGCGCTGGCGCTTGCGCGCTCTGGTCTCAAAAACCGCTGAGGGCGTGCGAATCGCCCCGCTAAGGTTGCGGCTTAAAGAAGCCAGCCGCGTGCAGCGGCTGACCGTCAATCGGGTAAGGCGCCGGCGCAAGACTCCAAGGCCGCTACGTCATAGCCGCTGAACCCGCACCGATCACCGGCGCGAATCGCTTTCAATCGCAGCCATATCCCTGCTAGCAATTCGATCTGATCGCGCATCATCCAGCGCGATGCAGATCTGCGCGGAGGTGGCTTGACGCAATGGACGATCGTCCGCTCTCGGGTATCAAAGTCGTGGAACTTGCGATGTGGGTAGCCGGACCTTCGAGCGCCGCCGTGTTGGCGGACTGGGGCGCCGACGCGATCAAGCTCGAGGATCCGAATGGCGGCGATCCGATTCGCGGAGCCACCACTCGCGCGATGAACGATCCGAATCTCCGCGTGCGTCCGCCGTATGAGCTCGACAATCGCAATAAGCGTTCGGTCGCCGTCGACGTCCGCAAGCCGGCGGGACTGGAATTCGCGCTCAAGATAATCGATCGCGCCGACGTATTTCTCACCAGTCTGCGGCTGGAAGCGCTCGAGCGGATGAAACTCAGCTACGAAATTCTGGCCGCGCGAAATCCGCGCCTGATTTACGCGTCGCTAAACGGCTATGGCCATCGCGGCCCCGACCGCAACCGGCCAGCGTATGATTACGCCGCGTCGTGGGCGCGCTCGGGACTGATGGCGACAATCCAGGAGCCGGGAGCGCCGCCGCCCGCGCAGCGTCCCGCGATGATCGATCACGCGGTCGGACTCGGGCTTGCCGGCGCAATCTCGGCCGCGCTGCTCGCGCGCACGCGCACCGGCAAAGGACGCGAGGTCCGAATC
>JBOHWH010000192.1:0-21712 GCA_050736695.1 Binataceae bacterium (SeqCode)
GAATCTAGGTGAGGGCACCGCGTCGAATGCCGCCGCTTGCAGAAAAATCAGGTGGCGCGCCTTTCGGGACGCGCCACCTTAGTCTGTGCAATCCGTGGATTGTCTTTTCTCGGGCGCTTACCTGCACGCCGCCGTCGCACGGCAATTCAGCTTGTTGCTGAAATGGCTGCCCAAAAATTCCAGCCCCTTGTTCGGGCAATAGGTGAAGGTGCCCGGATGGTACCATCCGCCCTGCATCGTCACGTCGTCGGCCGCTTCCTTCCGGTCGGGCGCGTCGGCGAGCCATTGGCCATCTTCTTTGACCATGAAAATGTCAAGCTTGCTCGCCTCTCCCTTGGGCACGTCGGATAACGACGGCGCGAACATCGTCGCCTGGACCACCGCCTCCTCGTCGGTCGCACGCAGCACCTTCACGTTCGCGTCGTAGGCGATTGCGAGCTTGGGGCCGGTCTGCTCGGGACGCAGTTCTTCCTTGGTGACCTTTTTCGCGTACTTCTTTACGACCGTCGCCTTGACCGCGTCGGCGTCATCGTCGGCGATCCCCTGGAAAATCTTCTTGGCAGCCGTGATCAGCGCCGGATCGGCCTGCGCCGTCGCTGACGTCTGCGCGAACGCGATTCGGGGTGCGAGCGCTATCCCAAGTGCCATCATGCCGGCGGTCGAAACCGCACAGAGCTTCATCGTCAGATTCATCCTGTCCTCCGGGTTTCAGCCTAAGTAGCATCCGAAAAACTATCGCCGCAAGAGTTGTGTCGCCACCCCGCCGGACGGCGTCTGGTTCCACCCTGCGCGTCCCGATACATTTGGGACGCGCACCGAGCGCCGCCTCGCGATGGATTTTCACGTAATCACGCTATTCCCCGAGATGTTCGAGTCGCCGTTTCGCGGTGGAATGATCGGCCGCGCAATCGAGCAGGGGCGTATCGCGATCCATGTTCATGCGCTGCGCCCTTTCGGCCTGGGCAATTATAAGCAGGTCGATGACGCCCCGTACGGCGGAGGCAGCGGGATGGTGATGCGGCCGGAGCCGATCGCGGCTGCAATCGACACGGTCGCGGCGAAGTATCCGCGGCTCTGGAAGATTCTGCTGACTCCGCAGGGCGAGGTCTTCGATCAGGCGCTCGCGCGCGAGTTCTCCGCCAAGCCCGACGGAATCCTGCTGATCGCCGGACGCTACGAAGGAATCGACGAGCGGGTGCGCTCGATGGCCGATCAGGAAATCTCGATCGGCGATTACGTGCTCTCGGGCGGCGAGCTGGCCGCGATGGTGGTAATCGAGGCTACAGGGCGTCTGCTTGCGGGCGTGCTGGGAAATCCCGAGTCGCTCAAAGAGGAGTCGTTCGGCGAGCGCTCGCTCGAATATCCGCAATACACACGGCCCGAGGAGTTTCGCGGGATGCGCGTGCCGGAGGTTCTGCTTTCCGGCGATCACGCCAAGATTCGCGCATGGCGCGAGGCCGAGGCGCGGCGGCGCACCGCCAGACGGCGGCCCGACCTGCTCGAGCCTCGCAAGATCTGAGAAGTTCTGAGCGTGGCCGATCTTTTCCTCGCGCTGATTCACTATCCCGTCGTCAATCGCAACGGCGAGGTCGTCACGTCGGCGATCACGAGCCTCGATATCCACGACCTCGCCCGCTCCGCACGCACCTATGGCGTCCGCGCGTTCTTCGTCGTGCATCCGATCCCCGAACAGCGCGCCTTCGCGATGAGCGTGATCGATCATTGGCGCTTCGACTTTGGGCGCGCGTTCGATTCGCGCCGGCGCGAGGCGCTCGATCTGGTGCGAATCGTGGTGACACTGGATGAGGCGTGCGCGGAGGCTACGAAGATCGCCGGAGCGGCACCGCTAATCGTGCATACCTCCGCCCGCACCGATCGCGGCGAGTCGTTCGGCTCGATGCGCGCGCGGCTGGAGGCGCCCGGCGCACCGCCTGTGATGATCATGCTCGGGACCGGATTCGGGACGACGCCGGAGATGGCGGCACGCGCCGATATCCTGCTCGAAGCGATCAACGGCGCCACCGATTACAATCATCTGTCAGTGCGCGCGGCAGGCGCGATCATTCTGGACCGCCTTCGCGGCCGCTAGCGCGGCACTTGCCGCGCGGCGCGGCGCAAGGCATTTTTTAGGCAGATAGATCTTCGTGCCCAGGGGGGATGCGTGCGCGTGATCGCAAAACCGTTTTGCAATGTTACCGGCGTGATTGTGATTGCGGCGATGATCGCGATTGCGCCGGGATGCGCCGCCAGCGGCGGCACCTCGCCGATAGCGCCCGCAGTCGCCGCGTCCGATCCGACCACCCAGGTATTCAGAAATTGCCGCGAGTTGGTTTGCACGCAGGCCGATGTGCCGCGATGCGATTTCTCGGAAGTCGTCGCCAGCGACGGACCCGATCATCTGCGCGAAGACTTTCGATGCGCGCGCGAGGGCGCCGGCACGCTCTGCGAAGAGCGCCGCAGGCTCATCGGCAGCGAGGACAAGCCGCTCGAAAATCAGGTGCTGAAATTCCAATGCTCGGGCGATCCGGTTCAATGCCAGGTGCTCGGCGGCAACCCGCGATGGACGGCCGCCTTCGACCTGCCCGACTCAGTGCGCGGGACCCTGTCCTGCCGCGCACGGCGTCCCGCCGGACCGCCTCTCGCGCCGCTCGTAGTCCCGGGGCCAGACACCGGAATGCGCATGGCGCCAGAGGCAAGCGCACGCCGCGCCTAGTTTGATTTGAGCCGCGGATCGTCGGACGAAACGCACTGCGCAGGGTTCTTGTGTTGGGCCAGATATTTTTGGACCTCCGCATCTTCCCCGGGCATGTAGAGCGGATTCTTTTTTGGATCGGACGCGTATTCTGCGAGAGCCTTTTCGCAATCGGGTTTCGAGTCGAAGGTGCCCTGTGTCGACCACAGCTTAAGCGGCGCGGTGTTCTGCGCGTCGCGGCCCGCGGCTAACCGGGTCGGCGGCGGAGCCATCAGATACCAAACCACGAGCGAGAGCGCAGCGGCGTGGCGAAGTTTCATGTGCGGCGTTTACCAGAGCGCCGCGGAGAAAGACAGCTCGACTAGCAATGCCAACGTGTCCTTCCGGCGCGCGGCTGCCGCGCGAGACTGCGAGCATGCAAACATTTTCGCCGAACAGGTCTGGGCGGACATTTTCGCTGAGCCAGTACCCGCGCGCCGGTGCTGGCCTAATTCGGGCGTGAGTGGCTGATTTTGAAATGCAGGGTGGCCTATTTTGAGGGGTTGTAAGTGATTTACCGCTTTTCTCTCGCATCTATCCGTTTCTGTATCTCGGCGGGAGACAAAGTTTCGGTACGCGTCGCTATGAGCCAACAATGGCCGAACGGGTCTTCCAACTCACCGCACCGCAAACCGAAAAACTGATCCTTCACCGGCTGGAGTACTGTCGCGCCTGCGGCGATGGTTCGCCTAAATACCGTATCGACATCATCAACGTGTAAGTGGATGAGAACCGACGAACCACCAAGGGTTCGCGGACCTTTTCGTTCGGTGGCTGACTCTTCGTCGACCATAATTCGCGAACCACCCACCATGATCTCCGCCGGTCCTTTGGGTAAAAGGTTCATAGTTTCCGTTGCTCCAAACGCCGACTTATAGAACGCGAGAGCTTCGGTCGCATTTTTGACAAATAGCCTTGGTATGACAGCTTGAAGGGTTTCCATGAGCCGAGAAGTAGTCCAATTAACCTGATACAACAAGCCCACGAGCGCGAGCGCGGCCGCGTGGCGAAGGTTCATACCGGCTTGCTGACTCCAAGGATACTATGCGCCTCAGCGGGTTTCATCTTCCCGATGGCTTCTTCATCATAACCCCGCTTTAGTAATTCCGCCTTCTGTTTGTTGGTTACGAAGAGCCACTACCCGCGCGCCGCGGCGGGTGCTTGTTTCGGGGGGCGGGTTTGGATAGATTTGGGTGCTCAACCCGGAAACATTTCGCATGAATAGCATCATCCAAAAGCTCGAAGATCGAGCCCTGCGTACCGACCTCCCTGCTTTTCGCGTGGGCGACATGCTGCGCCTCCAAGTCAAGGTCCGCGAGGGCGAAAAGGAACGCATCCAGTCGTTCGAGGGCGTCGTGATCAAGATGAATCGCGGCGGAAATCGCGCGACCTTCACTGTGCGCAAGGTCTCCTACGGCGTCGGCGTCGAGCGAATTTTTCCGCTGCATTCGCCGCGGATCGAAAAGATCCAGGTGCTGTCGCGAAGCCGGGTGCGCCGCGCCCGTCTCTATTACCTGCGCGGGCGGCAAGGCAAAGCCGCGCGCCTCGACGTGCTGGCCTGACCCGAGTTCCTTTAGTTCCCACGGCCTGCGAACGTCATGCGGACGTGCCCGTCGAAGTGGGCGCCCTCGCAGATCGTCAGGCTCTCAGTCTCTATATTCCCATCGACGCGCGAATGCGGCCCCAGCACGACTCGCTTGGAGCCCGCGATATCGCCGCGCAGCTCACCCATGATTAGCAGGCGCGGCGCGCGGACTTTGCCCTCGATCGTTGCGCCTTCTGAAATCACCACCAGCTCCGCCGAAGAAACCTCTCCGCGGAAACGTCCTTCGATTCTGACCGGCTCGTGAAACACCAGCCGGCCCGAGACGTTGACGTTGCGGCCGACCGCGACGCGGGTGCGCTCCTCGACCCACGCCGCCGCGGGCTCATTCGGGATCAGCGAGGCTGAGCGCGCGAACGGATGCGCCGCGCCGCCGGCCGTGCCATGTCCGTTGTGTTCGGGAATCATTTTCCTTCGGCCCGGGTTGGCGCCGCCTGTCACAAACTATGGTGCGGGAAATACATGACATGCGACCGCATGTCCACCGCGTCCTGTCACCAGCGGCGGCTCGACTGTCGTACACACATCCTTCGCATAGGGACATCGCGGATGAAAGGCGCAGCCCGAAGGAGGGTTGACGGGACTGGGCATCTCGCCGGGCAGCTTGATGCGCTCGGGTCTGCCCGCGGGATCGACGGTCGGGATCGCGGAGAGCAGCGCGCGAGTATATGGATGGCGCGGATTGGCGTAGATTTCTTCGCGCGTGGCAAGCTCAACAATCTTGCCCAGGTACAGGATCGCGACGCGGCGGCTGATGTGCTCGACGACGCGCAGATCGTGCGCGACGAACAGGTAGGTGAGATGCAGCCGTTCCTGCAGGTCCTGCAGCAGATTGATAATCTGCGCCTGGATCGACACGTCGAGCGCCGAGACCGGCTCGTCGAGCACGATAAAGCGCGGACCGACGGCAAGCGCGCGCGCGATTCCGATTCGCTGGCGCTGGCCGCCCGAAAATTCGTGCGGGTAGCGATTCATCGTATCCGCGCCGAGCCCGACCATCTCGAGCAGCTCGACGATGCGCTGTTCTTTTTCGGCTCCGCGCGCGAGATTGTGAATCTCGATTCCTTCGCCGACGATTGCGCGGACTTTCATCCGCGGGTTGAGCGACGCGTACGGATCCTGAAACACGAGCTGCATCTCACGTCTGAGCGCGCGCAGGTCGGCGCGGCCGAGCGCCGATAGATCGCGCCCGTCGAACCAGACCTTGCCGGCGGTCGGCTCCAGGAGCTTCAGGATCAATCTCCCGAGGGTGGATTTTCCGGAGCCTGACTCACCGACCAGGCCGAGCGTCTCTCCGGGAAAGATCTCCAGATTGACGGCCGTGACCGCTTTGACGGTCAGCCGGTTGCGCGCAAAGAGCGCGTCGCCGCCGGCGGGAAATTCCTTGCTGAGATTTTCGACGCGCACCAGCGGCGCGCCCGAATCGGGCGACGGAGACAATTCGGCGCCGTGCGCCGAATCAGACGCGGATACAGGCGACATAATGGTTGGGCGCCTTCGTCTCCAGCGGCGGGACAACTTGAGCACATTCGGGGATCGCGATCGGGCATCGCGGATGGAACCTGCATCCCGAGGGCGGCCGCAGCGCGCTCGGAATCGAGCCGGGAATCGCCTGCAATCTTTTGCGCCGCGCGCCATCGATTCCGGGAATCGATTCGAGCAGCCCGCGCGTGTACGGATTAAGCGGATTCTTGAACAGCTCCGCCGACGACGCCTGCTCCATCACCCGCGCGGAATATAGAATCGTCACGTCGTCGGCATACTCGGCAACGATTCCGAGATCGTGCGTCACCAGAATCACCGCAAGGGCGAGGCGTGACTGCAGCTCGCGAATCAGATCGAGAATCTGCGCCTGGATCGTCACGTCGAGCGCGGTGGTCGGCTCGTCGGCGACCAGAACTTTCGGTTTGCACGCCAGCGCCATCGCGATCATCACCCGCTGGCGCATCCCGCCCGAAAGCTGATGCGGATAATCATCGATGCGCCGTTCGGGGTCGGCGATTCCGACCATGCGCAGGGCTTCGATCGAGCGGTCGCGGGTTTCGCGGCGCGCGGTATGCTGATGCAGCCGCACGGCTTCGCCGATCTGGCTGCCGATCGTGAAAACCGGATTGAGCGAGGTCATCGGCTCCTGAAAAATCATCGCGATTTGCGCGCCGCGAACAGCGCGCATCTCGTGCTCGGGAAGCTTCAGAAGATCCGTGCCCTCGAACAAAATCTCGCCGCCCATGATTCGCGCCGATTCCGGAAGCAGCCGCATGATCGAGAGCACGGTCGCGGTCTTGCCGGAGCCCGACTCACCGACGATCCCCATGAGCTTGCCCGCCTCGACCGAGAAACTCACGCCGTCCACCGCGCGCACCTCACCTTCGCCGGTGAAGAACGAGGTGCGGAGCGATTTGACTTCGAGTAGGGGCGCCACTTTGATCTCAGGGTAGCATCGCCCGCACTTGGCAAACCAGATGGAGCGATGCGCGCATGCGTTCACGCCGCATTGGAAGGATCCATGCGGTCGCGCAGATGATCGCCGAGAAAATTGAACGACATGACGGCCAGGAAAATGAATACGCCCGGAATCAGAATCCACGGGTAGCGCGCCAGGCTCTGCACGTCCTGCGCCTGCGCCAGCAGGTTACCCCACGACGCCGCCGGCTCCTGGATTCCCAGCCCAAGCAGCGACAGCGCGCTCTCGCCCAGAATAAAGCCTGGAATGGACAGGGTCGCCGCGACAATCGCGTAGCCCATGACCGACGGAATCACGTGGCGCGTGATGATCCTCCATCGCGAGGCGCCGAGCGCGCGCGCCGCTTCGACGTACGGACGCGAACGAACGCTGGCCGCCATTCCGCGGATAATCCTCGCAAAGCCGGCCCAGCTTATGAAACTCATGATCGCGATAATCATGAAAAAGGTTTCCGTGGTGCTCATCCCGGCCGGGATGATCGCGGCGAGCGCAAGCAGGAAGTAGAACGACGGCAGCGACATCTCGATTTCGGACCATCGCATGATCAGATTGTCGGTCAGACCGCCCATGTAGCCGGACAGCGCGCCGATCGAGATGCCGAGCGAGAAGCTGATCGCGACGCCGATAAGCCCGACCAGCATGCTGACGCGCGAGCCGTACACGATTCGTGAGAACAGGTCGCGTCCCAGGCCGTCGCTGCCCATCAGGTAGAACGGATCTTTGGGCGAGTCGGTGGTGAACAGATGCCATCGCGAAAGGATGTGGACGTAGGTGCGGCGCGAAAGATCGGTCGCGTAGTTACGCTCGAGCGGATCGACCATGCGCATTGGATGGGTATAGAAAAATCCGTTGGACCAATCCGACGGCGCGGCGACATGCAACCGCATCGGCGGACAATCGGGCATCGCGCGATTCTGATAGGTGTCGTCATACGGCGCAAAGAAGGGAGACGCCGCCGCGAACAGATAAAACAGAACCAGGCATAGCGCCGACGCGCGCACCGTCCACGACGCGAGGCGCCATTCGCGCGCAGCGCCGGTTGACTGAGCCGGCACGGCCCTCGGCTTGGGCGCCAGCTCCGGGATTATTTGCGGCATCGCGCTCATTGCTGCGCCGTCGAGGAAAAGTCCACGCGTGGATCGACCGCGACCAGCGCCAGGTCCGCCGCGAGATTGCCGGCCAGCAGCAGCACGGTCCCGACCAGCACCGATCCCATCACGAGGTAGATATCGAGCTGGCGCACGGCGTCGAGCAGCAGCAAGCCGAGGCCCTGCAGGTTCATCACGGCCTCGACCAGCGCGGCGCCGCCGAGCAGGTCGCCCAGCGAGTATCCCGCCATCGTGACGAAAGGATTGAGCGCGTTGCGCAGCACGTGCTTGTAGATAACGACGCGCTCGGACAAGCCTTTGGCCCGCGCGGTACGTACGAACTCCGCGTTCTTGATTTCGAGAATCTGGGAGCGCATCAGGCGCATCAGCCCCGCCATCCCGGCGGTGCCGAGGACGAACACCGGCAGGATGAGATGGTTGATGCGATCGGCGATGCGCGACCAGAAATCCAGGGTCGAATAATCCACCGAAAAGGTTCCGCCGATCGGGAACCATCCGGTTTGCAGCGCCACCCACATCATCAGGAAAGCGAGAAAGAAATTCGGCACCGACATCCCGAAGAACGCGAGGAATGAGAGCACGCGATCCCAGATGGAATTCTGGTTGACCGCGACGATGATTCCGATCGGGATCGCGACGATCCACGCGAACACCATCGCGCACGCCGACAGGATGATCGTGTTGATCGCGCGCGCGGTGATTAGCGAGGTGACGCTGACCCGGTAGACGAGCGAAATGCCGAGGTTCAGATGAATCACCGCCCACAGCCACTTCACGTAGCGGACCATCAGCGGCTGATCGAGGCCGAACTGCGCCTCCATCTGCTTGATCACCTGCGGCGAGATGCGCGGGTTGAGCTTGAGGGTCGAGAGAAAGTTTCCCGGCACCAGCGACATCACGAGAAACGACAAAAACGTGATCCCGATAATCAGCGGGATCATGTTGATCAGGCGGCGGATGAGAAAGCGTCCCATGCCCGGCGTGCTGCTACGCTCGCGTGGAATTTTGCGCGTGGCGCCTCAATTCGGTTTGAACTCGATCCATTCGGGATGGTACAGCCCCCAGACTGTCGGCTCGTAGTTTTCGAGCGAATTTTTCCACGCGGCGTAGCGTGTCTGACGCACGGTTTCGAGAATCGGCAACTGCTGGTGCAGAATCTCCTGGATCCGCCAGTAATAGGGCGCGCGCTTTAGCGGATCCATCACGGCGGTGCCCTGGTCCATCAGATGATCGATCTCGGCTTCCCACGGCGTGGCCGGAGTTTTCTGGCTCGGATCCCAGATATGCAAGTTGCCCGACGAGCGCAGGAAGTCGGCGCCGTCGTTGGGCTCGAAGCCGCCGGTGAAGCCCATCAGGATACAGTCCCAATCGAAATTCGAATCGAGCTTTTCGATCAGGGTCTGGAAATCGAGCGGGCGGAAATTCACCTGGATTCCAAGCGTCGCGAGATCCTGTTTCAGGATCGCGCACATCTGCTGGCGCTCCTGCGAATCGGCGTTGGTGGTGAGCGTGAACACGAGAGGATTGCCGTGCGAATCGGCGCGCACGCCTGGCCGAATCATATGATAACCGCCGGCTTCGAGCAGGCGCGCGGCCTCGCCAAGATCGTAGTCGTAGTCTTTCAGATTCGGATTGTGAAAGATTTTGTTGGCCGGCGAAATTTCGGCGACGGCGGGAACCGCAAGACCGTGGTAGCAGAGATTGATGATGCCCTGCTTGTCGATCGAATGCGCAATCGCGCGCAGAAAATTCAGATCGCTGAACCACGCGAGTTTCGGGTCGGTCACGCCGCCGTGCACGAAATGCTTGGGGTTGCGATTGAACGAGAAGAACAGCTCGCCGGTGTCGATGCCGATTTCCTGGAGGTTGATCCCGAGCGCATGCGCCTTGTCTTTCAGATCGATCACGTCTTTCGGGCGCGGGCCGTAGATGTCGGTCTGGCCGGACAGAAACTTCAAGTAGTCGGTGTTCTGGTCCTGCACGATCATGATCGCCTTGCCGTGCAGGCGCGGGAGCTGGCCGCCGTGCTCGTCCTTCATCCAGAAATCAGGATTGCGCGCGTACTGGATTACCTGGCTCTGCACGTAGTTGGTCATCTTGAACTGGCCGTCGCCGACTAGCGCGCGCGCGGGAGTGTTGATTCCCCACATCTGATTGAACGTGCCGGCTGCATAGGCGGAGCCGAGAGTATGCTCCGGCAGCACGACGAGTCCGGCGGCCTCGTATAAGAGCGGAGCGAACGGCCGCGGCAGATGCATCGCGATCGTGTAGTTATCAACGAGCACCGTCTCGATCGGCTTGTCATCGATCATCAGGCTCGGACGGATACTGTTGGGAACTTTCGGGTCGTAGATGACCTTCATCGTGAACGCGACGTCGCGCGCGTCGAGCGGAGCGCCGTCGAACCACTTAAGTCCGTGGCGCAAGTGGAAGGTGATGGTTTTCTGATCCGGCGTGACGTTCCAGCTTTCCGCCAGTCCCGGCTCCGGCAGGAGCGTCTTGAGGTTGACGCGGATGAGGGTTTCGAAGAGATCGCCGATCGCTTGGCCGGAGGTGGCGTCGGTTACGAGGATCGGGTTGAAGGTGCGCGGATCCGCAGAGGTCGCGTCGTAGAGAATCTGTTCGCGCGCATGATCGATCTTTGGGCGATTGACGCGGCATCCGGCGGAGGATACGAGTGCGGCGATCGCGAGTGAGGCGATGAGCGCGCGGAAGATTTTCGTCGAATGCGCAGGCATCAGGTTTCGTCCGCGCGGCGTCGATACGATCGCGTGGACACGATCAACCTTAGCTGGCAAATTGCGCGCGCGTAAGCCGCGGCGCAAGCCGTCGCGGTGGGTTCGTTTGGTATATTTCAGGTGACCACCTGCCCCGAAGAAAAAATCAGTAGGGTGGGCGTCTCGCCCGCCGTCGATGCGCGGGCCGACGGGCCGCGCCGCCAATGAAAGCTTGGCGATGTAGGGCGGGCCTGCGTGGCCGTCCGCGGACTGATTACGATTTGGGGGCTAGATCGAAAACCGATGCAGGGATTTGAGTGTTCACGAAAGGGCGGTCGTAGTGGATCGTCAGGTGGCTGTGGGCGATGGGAAAATCCGCGTCCATTACGTAGGGGAACATCACGCCGCCGATGTCGTGGTAATCGCTGTAGCGAACTTCGTACTCGATTTGGCCCCCGGAGTTGCGCCGCCGAACCATCGCGAGGTTCCCGCCAGCGAAGCCGAGCTCGCGGGTCGTGCCGTCGGCGTCGCGCCACGCACCGACCGTCATCGTAGCGGCGCTATTCGCGTCCGTATGCTCTGAGGTGACTGCAACCGGCGCACTCGATGCGATCCGCGCGGTGTCGGGCGCGATACCGAGCAGGAGAGTCACAGCGTCGGCGGGCGCCATCGGGATTTGCACGAACTGATCGAGGGTTTCGGCATTCGCTGCGGCGCGGATGAGCTTGTTCTTGCCCGGCTCGAAGATTTCGAGCTGACCGCCGTGAGTCGCGACAATCAGCGCGACGCCGAACGGCGACATCGCCTCGACGCGCAGGCTGGCGGGGCGGCTCACGGTGATATTCTCGCGCGCTTTCGCGTGGCGATCGGGCGCGGTGTAGGACATTATCGCCGCGGTCTGCATCGAGATGAGCGCGCGGTCGCGCTCGGCAAGCCTCGCGATGGAATTGCGTAGCTCGGCAGTCTGTCCGACAGGCGCGGCAGCGCCGGGTTGCGATACGGGCGGCGTGGTAATCGCGCAGGCGGGAAAGAGTAGCGCGACTACAAACAGCAGAAGCAGTGCGAGGCTTGGGCGCGGCGTGTGCGCGGCGCCGCCGGCCTCAAGGCCGGGCGGCATTCTGCGAGTTCTCGAGATGCTGGATCTTGTCCTTCAGCCGGGAGACCTGTTCGGGTTCCTGCGATTTCCGGAGTGCGTCCTGATATTCGCGGGCTGCCGCCAGCGGCTTGCCGATCTTCTGATAGGCGTCGCCCAGATGCTCGCAAATGGTCGGATCGCTGTTGGTTAGATTGACCGCGCGCTCGAGCTGCTCGATCGCCTGCTGGTAGCTGCCCTTCTGGTAGTAAACCCATCCGAGGCTGTCGATATAGAAGCCGTCCTCGGGCTCGATATTGAGCGCGCGCTTGATCAGCTTTTCCGCTTCGTCGAGGTTTTTGCCCTCCTCGGCGTAAGTGTAGCCGAGGTAGTTGAGCGCCTGCGCGTTGGCGGGATTGATGTCGATGGCGCGTTTCATCTCGACCATCCCGTCGCTGCGCTGCTTGTCCTGATCGAGCACCGCGCCAAGGGTGAAATGGTATTTATCGTTCTTGGGGTCGAGCGCGACCATCTGGCGCGCGACGCCGATCGCGTTGGAGTAGTCCTTTTTTTCCTGATAGACGCCGATCAAAAAACCCAGGAGTTCGGGGTCGTCGGGTTTCTTGACCAGCGCCTGTTTGAGCGCCGCGACCGCGGGATCGTAGTTGTTCTGCTTGTCGTAAAGGTAGGCAAGCTGGAGGCGCGACTCGACGTAGTGTTCGTCGGATTCGGGAATTTTGTTGAACTGATCCAGCGCGCGATCGTTCTCGTTAAGTTCGGTGTATGCGGTGCCCAGGTAGTAACGGACCTCAGTGTTGTTGGGATCGGAGCCGAGTACCAGGTTGAATTCGGTGGCCGCCTGATCGAAGTCCCCGCGGCGGAAATAGAGCAGGCCAATCTTGGTGCGGGTATCGACCGGGTTGGTCTGAATTTCTTCGAGCTGCTTGAGCTCGCCGAGCGCCTGGTCGTATTTTTTCTGACCGACGTAAACCGCGGCCAGACGATTGCGCACGAACTCGTTGTTCGGATTTATCTGGATGATCTTTTTGTAGTACGCAGTCGCTTCGTCGGGCTTGTTCTGCAGAATCCGCAGCGTCGCCAGATCGAGCATCACCAGCTCGGAATCCGGATTCAGGTCGAGCGCTTTTTGATAATACTGGTCGGCCTGATCGTACTTCTTCGCCGCCACCATCACGCGCCCGGCGTAGTAGTAGCCGAGGAAGGAATTGGGATCGAGCGCGATCAGATGCTGAAAAGTCTTTTCGGCTTCATCGTAGTTGCCCTGCTTGGCGTAGAGCGTGCCGAGATAAAGAAAGGCTTCCTGATTCTGCGGACTTTCCTGCAAGACCTGCTTGTAGTCCGCCTCCGCGGTCGCCTCGTCGTTCAGCGCGCCGCTGATTCCGGCCGCGAGCAGGCGCGCGTCAACGGAATCGGGCTTGGCCCTCAGACCCTCATTCACCTGTGTCAGCGCTTCCTTCAGCCGTCCGTCGCGAACGTACAGCGTGGCCAGGCGCACCCGCAGCGAGGTGTTATTCGGATCGGCTGCGACAGCTTCTTCGTAAGCTTTGAGCGCGGCTTCGTGGTCGCCTTCATCGGAGGCGTACTCGGCGATCAGGAACGCGCCCATCGCTTTCGCGTCGGATGGAATCTCGACAGCAGGCGCTCCGCCGAAAGGATTGGCGGCGCCGGTGCTGACGGTCTGGACCGGTTCGCCCCGCCATTGTGTGGTCTGCTCGCAACCTGCGGCGGCCGCAAGGCAGAGGGTCAGCGCGGCGAGCGCGCAGGTGGAAATTCTTTTCATGTGGAGATGAGAGGTTCGGGAGGTCTTCTCACTTACAGCTAACACCACGGATTCCTGATCGTCAACGCGAGGAGCGCCAGTCGCGGCGACCCGAGCGCGTTTATATTATATGCTATGCAGTCTCCGATGCGACCGCATAGAGGGCGCTCGCATCAGAAATCGTTCGCCGGCCAATCTTCCGCTTGCCGACCGAGGCTGGCTCCGATACCGCGATTCCGCATAAACCCAGTGCCAATCCAGAAAGATTCACGAAGAGAAAGACGACAGGCACCGCGCGCGGTTTCCGCCGATCGGGATAGCGGTAACGGCCGGACGCTGCGGCGCGCGCTCGGGCTGCCCGCGCTGGTCTGCCTGATGTACCTGGTGGTCTCAGGTGGCGCCTACGGGCTCGAGGACGCGGTGCACGTGGGCGGGCCCAAGCTGGTCCTGCTCCTGTGCCTGATCGTGCCGATCACGCTTTCGCTTCCGACGGCGCTGATGGCGGGTGAGTTGACCGCGCTGATGCCGCTCGAGGGCGGGTTCTATTTTTGGGTCAAGCGGGCGCTGGGGCCGTTTGCCGGCTTTGCGGAAGCTTACCTGACAATTCTCTATACGGCGGTGGACATGGCGATCTATCCGGTCCTGTTCGCGGCCTACCTGTCGTTTATTCTTCCGGTGGGGCCGCTCGGGCAGGTGGCGATCGGGATCGGCGTGGTGTGGCTCTCGGGACTTCTGAATATCGCGGGCGTGCGTCCGGTGGCCGAGGCTTCGATCGCGCTTGCGATAATCCTGGCGGCGCCGTTCGTCGCGATGGTCGTGCTGGGATTCGGAAAGATCGCGCACTTCGCGATGCCTTCGGCGCCGCTGTTCGCCGCCGATCCGTTCGGAGCATTGGGCGCGGCGTTGATCGTGGTCATCTGGAATTTTGGCGGATGGGAAAACCTGAGCGTGGTCTCCGCCGAAATTGAAAATCCAAGGCGCAACTATATCCGCGCGATCGCGGTCGCGCTGCCGCTGATCGTCGCAGGATATCTGCTGCCCCTGATGGTTTCGCTGTCCGGCACCTCGGGCGCGGCTAGCTGGAGCGAAGGATGGTTCGCACACGAGGGCGCGCGCCTGGGAGGTCCGATCCTTGGCGGAGCACTTGCGATCGGCGGCAGCGTGATGGCGTTTGCGGTGTTCGAGGCCGCGATGCTGTGGGTGTCGAGGATGCCGTTCGTGCTGGCCCGCGAGGGTTATCTGCCGGCGCCGCTGCGCGACATCTGGGCGACGACCGAAACGCCAGTTAAGGCAATCATCGCGTCGTGCGTAGTGTTTACGCTTTTGATTCCGCTCGGCTTCGTCGCGCTGGTGGTGCTCGACGTATTCTTCTACATGGCGGCGCTCGCGCTCGAGATGGCGGCGCTGGTGCGACTGCGCAGGCTCGCGCCCAATCGCGAGGGGATGTTCACCGTGGGTGGCGGCAGAATCGGGCTTTGGCTAACCGCGGCGCTGCCGCTGGTGACGTGGATCGCGACCTTCGCTCTCGCACTCGGGACCGGTGACGGGCAGCGCGATTTTATGATCGCAATCGTGCTGTCGCTGACAGTCTGGCCGGCCTACGCGCTCACGCGCCGCCGCTTCGGCGGCCCAGCTTAGATGAAACCGGCGAGCGCCGCATCGTGCGGCGCTCGCGCATCGACGTGTCAGAACCTCATTGCGGAGGATTTACAAACTTGCAGCCCGAACTGTCCAGCGGGAAGTCGAACGTCCCGACCGCGTCAAAAGTGGCTTTCTTGGTGTTGCAGTGAACGGCTTTGTAGGTCCCAACAATGTTACTCGACGGGCCGAAGGCGCCGATTACTTTGATCCGACACGCTCCGCTTCCTTTTCCGCTAAAGGTGAACCCGGTAGAGGTTGCCTTCCCTGAAGCAAAGGGACCATACGCAAAAGCGAGGTCATCGAATAGAAACTCAAAGTAGCTGCCGTTTCTCCCGCCTTTTATCTTACTGCCCTTCTGGTCGATACCGATCCAACCATGACCCGGCCCGTAAACCTGATCTTGCAGGCTGCCATCGATACTGCTGCCGTCCCAGCATCCGCCGAAATTTTCCGGCGGCGCTTTTTTGGCCGGCTCCGCAGCCGTCGGCGCGGACGCGCTCGCGTCCTGGCCATTGCCTGGATCAAAATCCTGCGCCTGCGCCAGCCGTACCGAACAGATCGTCATCCCGACAGCCAGAACCGCGGCTGCCGCGCTCGCAGCAAGAGATTGAGTAAATCTCGACATTTCACTAATCCTCCTGAAAACCGCTGATGCGAGGAAAGTATGCACGATACTCCCAATTGGCGTCAAATAGCTTTCTGAAGTCGAACTAAACCATTTGCAAGGTCATTTGCGCAATTATTAGGCGCGGAGACGAAATAGTAGGGAAGAACGGTTCTTCGATTAGTGAGTTAATCGTAAAGCCGACAAGAAAACGCGAGCGCCGAATTTATCGGCGCTCGCGCGAATGACGTTCTATCGCCTGTGGCGGGACACTCCAGACGGAGCCCTCAGCCCCGGTTTATCTGCCTCCGCAGCTATTACCTGTCGCATCGAAGGTAAAACTGAAGGTGCCGTTCGTCGTGAGACCCAAGCATCGGCGCAGAATGTAGGTGCCAACCAAACCTGCCCCCGAGGGCGATCCTGCAAACGCGAGTGTCTTGCACTGTCTAGCATGGAGGGTGGCAACGAACGACGTGCTGGTAGCCTTTCCCTTGAGCGCACCAATTCCAGTGGTGTTGCCAATGTCAAGGCTCGCGCCCGAACCCTTGACCAGTTTCTTTTTGCGCTGAACGAAGAACAAGGCTCCGGTGCCCGCACCAGCGTTCGCGTCCTCGATCGTGCCACTCCAGCATCCGGCCACATCGATCGGAGGCGCAGCCTTGTCCGGTTCCGATACCGCGGCACCCGGTGTCGTTGCTGTCCAAGCGCTGTCCTGCGATGCGGCGGCATCCTGGGCGCGCGCGAACCGCGCCGACCCTGCGATCACGCCCGTGATCAGAACTGCGGCGGCTGCGCTCGCCGTGACGGCTCTAACAAATCTCGACATCTCCCACTTCCTCCCTGAAACAAAAGTTTCACCCGGGAGTATCTATGAAAGGATAAATTTATGTCAATCAGTCTCTTACAGTTTCACAAAACTTATCATGGCATTAGGCAACATAAAATAAGTGAACGATTGAGGACGTTAATTAACAATGGAAAACATAAATTAGTGATTCACAACATGAAAGAGTGCAATAAAGCGATTCTCAATTAACGGAGTCATCGTGAAGTCAGCGCCGAGCTTCCCGATTTCGTCTTTCAGCACCGTGCCGTAGCCGCTCGATTCGGGGGCGCACAGGAGCAGGTAGGCGCCGCCACTTGTGCGCGCCTGCGCGGCGAGCAGTTTTTCGGCCGGCGGCGAAAGCGAATCGCCGACGAAGAGCGTCGGCGGGATCGGACCGGTCCATCCCTGCGCGCGCTTGGCGAACAATCGATGCAGATGGTAGTCGGTGAAACTCTCGCCGGGATCGGCCGAGCTCAATCCGAAAAACTTGCGCTCGTTTCCGGGCAGATAGAGTTCCAGAAACTGAAGCGACATATTGCTGGCGATCGCCGCGCCGGGCGGAAGCTGCCCGTCGGCCTGCTCGAGCGTCGCGACGAGCGGAGAAGCAAGCGGCGGCGATGACAATCGCGAGACGGCTTCTGCGCCGATCGCGACTATCAGGCTCGCGTCCAGAAGAATCACGCCGATCGCGCGAGCGCTCTGCCACGCTGTTTTGCGGCTCGACGCGAGTGTTGCGCGCATTGCTCGGTTGGCGAGCGTCGCTCCGTAACCGGCCGCGATAAAAAGCACGAAGGTGCCGGGAAGAAGAAATACCACGTCGGTGAAGACGTGAAAAATGTAGAGCGCGAACAGCGCGGCCAGAAATCCCAGCCCGAACCATAAAACGCGCCGGACCGCGCGCGGCGACCCCGAGCGAAGAATCGCGACGATTCCGACAATCGCGAAGACCGCCGCCGCAAACGGATAAAGAAAGTAGCGCGCATCGCCGCGGTCTCCGAGCATCCCGTCCACTCCCAGAATCGCGCTTAAGTAAATCAGCACGTTGCCGTGCGGATTGCGCGGCAGCGTCGGCCCGAACAGGTAGGCGATCGAAAACCCGCTTCCGCCGGCGCCGTAAACCTCCTGGACCCACCACGCGTATCCGCTGCGGAACGCGCCTCCCAGATATTCGGAATTGATGCGCAAGAGCCACAGGACGGGAATCGCAAAGGCGGCCGCGAAAGCAGCGAGCGGCTTCGCCAGCTCCGCGATTTTGAAGCGAACGGGCGGGATCATCACGATCGCCAGCACAAGTCCGGCCAGTAGCGTTGCGTTGGTGGGACGAATCGCGGTGGAATATCCCGCTGCGAGCCCGAACCCCGCCCAAAGCGCCAGCGTCGCGCGCGGCCGCGCGGCGAAGTTTTCCTCGTTAGTGCTGATTGCGAAGAGCAGCCATGCCGCGACGATCGTCACCAGCATGGCGGGCACGTCGCTCAAGACCAGGGTCGAGTAGGTGATGAAGATCGGCGAGGTCGCGAGGACGAGCGTCGCAATCGTCGCGCATTGCAGATCGAACATCGCGCGCGTGAGCGTGAAAATCGCGGCGAGCGCGAGCAGTCCCAGAGCGATCGTCACAATGTATGCGTGCGAGACCGAAAGCGCGTGCGGCACAACCGCGGCCAGAATCAGCGGGTAGCCAGCGGTGTAGCGCGACGGATAAGTATAACCTCCGAAATGGAGAACGGGACCCATCCCATGCGCGAGGTTCACCGCCATCGCCGCGTACTCGAGTCCGTCCGGCCACGGCATCAGCTCGGCGCCGCGACGCGAGCCCGAATGCAGCATCAGGAGTGTCGCGAAGATCAGAATCGCAGCCAGCGCCAGAGAGTCACGCGCACGCGCACCGAAGCGCGACACGGACGCCGCGGCGGGCCGAGGGTCGAGCGCGCGCCGCTCGCGGGATCGGCGGGATGACGCGGAAGTCATTGCATGGCGCGCGCTCCGAAGCGCGGATATCGCAGCCGGCGCGGCTTGGCGCGGCGCTGGCGATCGTCCTGCTGGCGCCGCGCGTGATCAGGCTCGCCTACCCGGAGATTTGGGTCGAGGACGATTTCTATCTGGAGAGCGCGTACCTGATTTCGATCGGGATGCGCCCGTACCTGGATTTCGTGCATCCGCATCTGCCGCTGCTCGAGTGGTTCGCGGGCGGATATCTGAAAATTTTTGGCGCGAGCCATTTTCGAATCGAACTCCTGAACGAAGCCGCGATTTATATCACGAGCGTGATGGTTTTTGCGCTCGGTGCGCGCGCCGCCGGGCGGCGGGTCGCGATCGCGTCGGCGATTCTATACGCTTTCAGCTCGCTGGTCTTTCGCTACCACGTCTATGAGCGCGAATGTTTTGTCGCGCCGATCGTGATCGGCGTCGCGATCATGATTCTTGACGGCGCGGCAGGCGCGGGGATTGGACGCTCGCTCGCGGTTGCGATGCTGTTGGCGATCGCGTGCTCGATCAAGCTCACCGCGGTGATTCCGGCGGCGGTGATAATCCTGTACGTCGTCGCGATCGAGCGGCGCATTGTACGCGGGATCGAAATCGGCGCGGCGCTCGCGGCGTTGGTCGGGGCGCTCTGCGCGTTTTGCTACTGGCGCTACGGATTCGATTTCGTCTTTCAGACCTTCATCTTCCATTTCATGAAGGGGCGCGACGCCGCCGGCGCGACTTTATTCTTCCCGCGGCAGATCCTCGATATTCTGGCGCCGCTCGCGATCCTCGGCGTGATTCGCATCGCGGCCGTGCGCACAGCCGATCGAGCGACCGCAATGGTGCTGGCGCTGGCCGGCGCCGAATTTGTCTTTTTCGGAATGCTCAGTCCAACCGCTTGGGGACACAACTACCTGGAGGCGATTCCGTTCGTCGCAATCGTCGCCGGAATCGGCGCGATACGGATAATCGACGCAGCCCGCGCCCTGGTCACAGCCGAGCGGCCGAACGCCGCGGATCGGCGATGGGTAGTCGCGGGCGGCGCGTTCATCATCCTGTGCCTTGTGTGGATAACGCCACTGGTCAACGAGAACTGGCTGCACGGCAGCGTGTACGGCTTCGGATACGTCCCACGCGCGGAGGTGAGCGAACTCGCCGCGGCGATCGATCGCGTGAGCGCGCCGGGCGATCAGATTATCGCGCCGTCGTTTTTGTCGTTCGAGGCCAATCGGGTCGAGCTGATCCGTTTTCCGGAAACCTACGGCGTGTATCGCGAGGCGCGCGCCGAATTCGCCAAGGAGGGTTTCGGCGCCGCGCGGCGCAAGCTCGGCCACGCGGATTTTTTCGGCCTGATTGCCGAAACGGCGCACTTTTGGACCGGACAAATCCGCGCCGCGATTTCGACGCATCGCGTACCGGTCGTGATTTCAAGTTCTCCGGTGCAGATGCTGCCGCTAGTCGGCGTCCCGCCCGACTTTCTCGCCGCGAACGGATATCACCCAATCCTGCGCACGGAACACTACATCGTGTGGGCTCTCAGCAACGCCCAAGGCGCCGCGGACTCGGGAGCAGACGCCAACGCGGCCGCTCCCGAGCCCGACACAAGATAATCGCGATCACTTCGGCGCGGATTTTACCTTGCCCATCCGCTCGCGGCTGGCGGCGGACCAGACCTCATCGATCTTGTAGAAGCTCTTAAACGCACGCGCATCCTTCGGAAGAACCACCCACGGCAATTTGCCGCGAGTGAAGATATGCACGTCGGGCTTCACCGCTTCCGGCTGGTCGAGCGTGCCGGCGCGGACGAACAGGTAGTCGCTGGGAGCGCCGTACTCGCTCCACAGATAGGTTCCGCACGCGCCGCAGAAAAATACCTCGTGGGCCTGTCCGCTGCCGCCTTTCAACCGGTATGACTTGAGCGCGGCGTGATCAGCCTCGACGAAACGCTTCTCGATCCAGAGATTGATCACGAATGCGCTGCCTGTAATTCGCTGGCAATCGCGGCAGTGGCAGGCGTGCACGATAAGCGGATCCGCGGTTAGCTTGTAGCGCACCGCTGCGCAGGCGCATCGACCTTTTAGTGGCATAGGGCTGACTCCCGTTGCTCCTGATTCTTCCGGCTCAGGCAGGTTCATGGCAGACCACCTCGAGATTATTTCCGTCCGGGTCGAAGACGAACGCGGCGTAATAAGTCGGGCTGTAATCGGTTCGGACGCCCGGCGCGCCGTTGTCTTTGCCGCCCGCCACAAGCGCGGCGGCGTGGAATCTCTTTACCGCGGCGCGGTTGGCGCTCTTGAAGGCGATATGCGTGTGCGCGATCGGCGCGCCTTCGCGGATCCAAAGATCGATCGCGCCCTTGGTGCCGAAGCCGGCCATCTTGCTTTTCGCGTCGTCGTACTCGGCGCTATAGCCGAGCGCTTCCAGCGCTTTGGCGTAGAACTGGCGGCTCTTTTCGAAGCTCGCAACTTTGATTTGGATGTGGTCGATCATTTCGGATTCTCCTGTTTAGGTATCGAGGCCGCGATTGCGGTCGCTCGTGACAGAAACCTTACCTGTCACGGCATCGGGAAACTTGGTAAAAATTGCTCGATGGAGCCGTATCCCGACGCATCGCCACCCGCGCATCGCCGGCGCGACTTTAGGCGCAACGGAATTGTGCAGGTGCGCGAGTACGCTTGCGGTGCGAGCGTGGGAGATCCGCCACAGGAGGATCAGTTCGAGCATACCTCGATCGCGATAGTCCGCTCGGGTGTGTTCGCGGTTCGCGCCAGCAGAAACTCCGAGTTGTTGAGCACAGGATTTCTCCTGCTCGGCAACGCCGGGCAGCATTACGAAGTCTCCCACGATCACGCCGGCGGAGACTCGTGCCTGGTGTTCAATTTTCACGAGACGGTGATCGAGGAGCTCGCCGCGTCAATGAGGTGCGGAGCTGAGCGGCGTCCCTTCGCGATCAATGTGCTCGCGCCGCGGCCGCGCGCCGACGCGATCATGCATCTTGTGGAGGAGCGGCTTCGCTCCGGCGGACCTGCAATCGGGTTCGAGGAGCTGGGGCTTGCGATCGCCGAGTATGCGCTCGCGCAGGCGGGTGCGGGCACGTCGCGGCCGACACCTGGAGCGGAAAATCCGCGGGCGCGCCAGCAGGTGCTCGCGGCGATCGCGCGGATCGAGGATCGCGCACATGAAGCGCTGGAGCTCGGCGGCCT
>JBOHWH010000193.1:0-52498 GCA_050736695.1 Binataceae bacterium (SeqCode)
GTATAATAGACTGGCGCGATCCGGTCGCCCTCGCGAATCGGAGCGCCCGCGAAGTCGGCCGAGACGCCTTCGCCCAGCGCCTGCACCCGTCCGCTCATTTCGTGGCCGGGCATGATTCCGCGCTTGCCGAATTCGCCCTTCCACATATGAACTTCCGAGCCGCACACGTTGGTCTGCGTCACCGTGGCGAGCAAACCGCCCGCGGGCGGCGCCGGGACTTCGTACTCGTGAAACTCGATTTCGTGACCGGCCGGTATGTAAGCGATTTTGCCTTTTTTGCTTTTCATCGCGGACCTCACTTCATCCTGGTTTCTATTTTTGCCTTTCCGAGCGCGAATGGCCGACCCCGGTCAGCTTCCGGGCTTCTTCAGAACATCCGGGCCAAGCAGCGTCGGCCTTCCCAGCCTGAATGATTCGCTCGGATGCGACGAGCCCGCCGCCGCGCCTGCGCTGCGATAATTTGGCGGACGCGTGACCCGCGCCTGCGCGAGAATCTGCTGCAACAGCCGCGATTCCTGCGCGCCGCGCGAGATGCACTGCTCGTCGCGAACCGGACGCAGCGGCACACTGACCGGAGAATCAAAGGTCGCATTGATCGCGACGCGGCTCGATTCGTTCGAGGCCGCCTTGACGCGGAAGTTGTACACACTGGTCGCGTCGGCCGGCGGCACGGCCGCATAGGTGCCGACGATGCTCTTGATCTTTCCGCAGTCCGCATCCTGGAGAGTAAATGAACGTCCCAAGACCTCGATAATCCCGTGGTTGGGATCCTGCGCCTGGATATTGTAGCCGTTGGAGCGAATCACGTCGTTGACCGCCGTCCACGCGAGGTCATAGGGAAGCGGCACGATCGTGCTGGTCTTGGCTTCCGGCGGCGCCTGTGCGATCGGCGGCTCGAAGCATCCCGAGGCGAAGAGGGCGAGGGCGAGTGTCGCTGCCACGAATATCAGACTGAGATTTCTGGACTCCATGACCCCGTCTGTCTATCGGAACTAATTGGAAAACCAGGCGCGGAACTAATTGCAGCCGAATCATAGCAGAGGTCGGGATGCCCCTGTCCAACTTCTGGCGCGATTTCCCACGGATCGCGGCGCGGGCGCACAGGCCACCCTCGTGGATGTTCCCCCTTGGCCGCATCTTTGTGATAATAGTCGCCGCTCGGGCCGCCATCTCCAGGCCGCCCCGCATGGAGCAATGTCAGGTCATTCCAAATGGTCATCGATCAAGCATAAGAAGGCGGCGCGCGACGCCAAGCGCGGCAAAGTCTTCACCAAGCTGATCAAAGAAATCACTATCGCCGCCCGTCTCGGCGGCGGCGATATCAACGCCAACCCGCGCCTGCGCACGGCGGTGCTGACCGCGCGGCAACAGTCGATGCCCAACGACAATATCGATCGCGCGATCAAGAAAGGCACTGGCGAGCTTGGCGGCGGACAGATCGAGGAAGTCACCTACGAGGGTTACGGCACCGGCGGCGTAGCAATCATGCTCGAGGTGCTGACCGACAATCGCAATCGCACGGTGGCGGAAATCCGCTTCATGTTTTCGCGCCACGGCGGGAACCTGGGCGAGACCGGATGCGTCGGCTGGATGTTCAAGAAGCGCGGGATGATCGCGATCGACAAGAGCGCGATCGACGAGGACAAGCTGCTCGAACTGGCCCTCGAAGCCGGCGCCGACGACGTGCAGAGCGACTCCGATTCGTACACCGTGATGACCGCGCCCGATAAATACAATCCCGTGCGCGAGGCGATTGAGAAGGCCAAAATTCCGGTTGCCAACGGCGAGATAACCCTGGTGCCCGAGAACACGGTGCCGGTTTCCGGACATACGGCCGAGCAGGTGCTCAAGCTGATCGAGGACCTCGAAGAACACGACGACGTGCAGAGCGTCTCGGCCAATTTCGACATTAGCGATGAGGAAATGGCGCAAATTTCCGCCGCGTGACCGGATCGGTTGCGCGCGTGCGGCTGCGCCTGGGGGACGAGGATGCGGGTGCTCGGGGTTGACCCGGGAAGCGCGGTGACCGGTTTCGGGATCGTCGAAGGCGCCCCCGGACATTTTCAATTTATCGCGGCGGATACCATTCGTACCCGCCCCGGCGAGCCCGTGCCCGAGCGTCTGCGCACGATTCATCACGAGCTGCTGAAAGTGATCGACGAGTTCGCGCCCGCCGCGATGAGCCTTGAGCGCAACTTCGTCGCACGCAATATCCAGAGCGCTTTTCGAATCGGAGAGGCGCGGGCGGTTGCGATGCTCGCGGCGGCCGAGCGCGGACTTCCGCTCTACGAATATCCGCCCAACGAAGTCAAACTCGCGGTCGCGGCCTTCGGCCATGCCGACAAGATCCAGGTCAAGTTCATGGTCCGCCGCACCTTGGGCCTCGCGGCAGATTTCGAGCTCGCCGACGACGCCTCCGACGCTCTCGCGCTCGCGGTATGCCATCTTGGCCGCGCCCGCGCCGCGCGTATCACCGACGCGATCGAGCGTCCCGCGCGCGGCGCAGTCTCGCGCTCGATCAGGAACCGCAAACGATGATCTGGAAGAACAAACCAAAGCGTAAAACATGATCTCGAAGAGCATGAGATGATAGCGTCGATCAATGGAACCTTGGCGATGCGCGACGCCGGCCGCGTAATCGTCGAGACCGGCGGCGTCGGCTACGAGGTCTTCATCCCGCTCAGCACGTTCTATCGCCTGCCCGCGCTCGGCGAGCAGGTCAGGTTGCAGGTGCGGCAAGTCGTCCGCGAAGACGCGCTCGTGCTCTATGGATTTGCCGAAGCGCTCGAAAAGCGCGCCTTCGACCTGCTGATGTCGGTGCAGCACGTCGGTCCCAAGCTGGCGCTTGCGATTCTGTCGGTGCTGGAACCGATCGAGCTGGCCGCCGCGATCGGACGCGAAGACGTCGAGAAGATCGACGCGGTGCCGGGAGTCGGTCCGAAGGTCGCCGAACGCGTGGTCCGCGAGCTGCGCGACAAAATCGGCGACTTGAAGCTCTCCGATTCCGCGATCGCCAACGGAACTTCCGGCCCGCGCACCCTTCGCACGATCGATGCGCCTGCGACGCCTGTCGATGACGCAATTTCCGCGCTCGTGAACCTCGGCGTCAAACCAATCGAAGCCAAACGCACGGTAGATTCCGTCCTTGCCGCCGATCCTGCCGCCGCAACCGATCTGCAACTGATCGTCCGCAAGTCGTTGGGCGCGCTCTATGGCGAAAAATAAACCGCAAAGCTCCGAAGAGATTTCGCCAGACGGCGCCGATCGCGTCGAACGGATCGCCTCGCCCGCCGAGGCTCGCGACGACCATCGCCTCGACTTGTCACTGCGGCCGCATTCGCTCGGCGAATTCGTCGGACAAAATCAGCTAAAGGCCGTGCTCGGAATGTCGATAACCGCGGCGCGGCAGCGCGGCGAGACGCTCGATCACGTGCTGTTCGCGGGACCACCGGGCCTCGGCAAGACTTCGCTCGCGCATATTATCGCGCGCGAGATGGGCGTCAGCGTTCATGTCACCTCGGGCCCCGCCATCGAGCGCGCCGCAGACCTCGCCGCGATCGTGAACAACCTCGAAGAGGGCGACATCCTGTTCATCGACGAGATTCATCGCCTGCAGCGCGCGGTCGAAGAGCGGCTCTACTCCGCGATGGAGGATTACGAGTTCCATATCGTGGTGGGCGAGGGGATGGGCGCGCGCACGATGAAGCTGGCGGTAAACCCGTTCACGCTGGTCGGTGCGACCACGCGTTCGGGGCTGCTGAGTTCTCCGCTGCGCGATCGCTTCGGGCAGAACTATCATCTCGAATTTTACAATCACGTCGAGCTGACCGAGATCGTGACGCGTTCTGCCGGGTTGCTTAAAATCGCGGTGGACGGCGGTGGCGCCGCCGAGCTGGCCTCGCGCTCGCGCGGGACTCCGCGAATCGCCAATCGGCTGCTCCGGCGCGTGCGCGATTTCGCGCAGGTGAATGGTGCTGCGCATGTGACGCGCGAGATCGCACTTGGCGCGCTCGAGATGCTCGATATCGACGCAGCCGGCTTCGACAAGATGGACCGCGCGATTCTGGAAACCCTGATCGATAAATTCGCCGGTGGACCGGTCGGCGTGGAAACTCTCGCCGCCGCGATCGGCGAAGAACCCGACACGATCGAAGAGGTGTACGAGCCTTATCTTTTGCAGGAAGGCTTCCTGATGCGCACGCCACGCGGCCGCGCCGCAACTGATCGCGCCTTTAAGCATCTCGGCCGTAAACGCGCGGGCGCGATGTTTTAGGGCGGACAAATCCTGCCGCTCGATGTATTAGTTAAAACATGGCGAAAATTATCGTCTTGCAACATCATCCGGCCGAGAACCTCGGCGCGATCGCGCAGGCGCTCGAGAGCGCGGCGCTCGCGTGGCAATACGTGCGCCTCCACGACGACCACGCGGTTCCCAAAGACATGAAGGGCGCTGGCGGACTCATCGTGATGGGCGGGCCGATGGCGGTCTATCAGACCGGCCGCTTTCCATCCCTGAAAGACGAGATGCGCCTGATCGAAGACGCGATCAAGCAGGGCAGACCGGTCCTGGGCGTATGTCTGGGCGCGCAAATCGTCGCGGCGGCGCTGGGCGCCAAGGTTGAGAAGAATCCCGCGGGCAAGGAAATCGGATGGGCTCGCGTGCGGCTGTCGCCAGCAGCTCGCGAGGACCGGCTATTCAGCGGCATCGCGGAAACGATCACCCCGTTCCATTGGCACGGCGATCACTTCGAACTCCCTGCCGGCGCGATCGCGCTCGCGTCGTCCGACAAGACGCCATGCCAAGCCTTCCGCTACGGCGAAAAAGCCTGGGCATTGCAATTCCATCTGGAAGTGACGCGCACCGGAATCGAGAATATGGCCAACGCCTTCGCCCGCGACCTCGACCGCGAAAAAATCTCCCGAAACAAGATGCTCGCCGAATCCGACACGCATCTGCCCGCCCTCGAAACGATCGGCGAAACAATCTTCAACCGCTGGGCCGCCCCCATCCAGGGAACCTGACCGCCGCGCGGCAATGGCAAGCGGCCGCGCGAGGAATCCCGGCGCGTCACGTATCTAAAGGGCGTACCCTTTTTGTCGGCTGCACATGGCCGGTCTGTTCAGCCTTACGCTTGTGTGTTATGATGACTGCGTGTTAGCGGATCGACACAAATTGTCTGGTCCGATCGAGACGTCCCGCTCCGCGATTCGCGAAATGCTCGATGAAACGATTTGTGGAATGCGAAAACCCGCAACGAAGCCACTTTTCGGAGAAATAATCGAGTAAATACGCGGAGTTTTTGGCTTCGATAAAGTATAAATATACCAAACGAACCCACCGCGAATCACGCGAAGCGGGTCTCAAGGCAACCTCTTACCCGTCGGCCGATGCCCCTGCCTGTGCGTGCTTGGGCGTGAAGCGGACCGGCATGTGTTTGATCCCCGCGACGAAGTTCGAGCGCAGCCGCTCGACCGGTCCGGCGAGTTCCAGGTCGGGCATGCGGCGGTTGATCGCCTCAATCATGACCTTAAGCTCAATCCGCGCGAGGTTGGCGCCGAGGCAGAAATGCTCGCCGTGACCGAACGCGAGATGATCGTTGGGCGTCCGTGCGAGGTCGAACTTGTCGGGATTCGGGAACGCCGCGGCGTCGCGATTTGCCGAAGCGTTCCAGATGACCACGCGGTCTCCCTTTGCGATCTTCTGCCCGCGCAGCTCGCCGTCCTTCTTCGCGGTGCGCAGGATATGCGTGACCGGGCTGGTGTAGCGCAAGAACTCCTCGATCGCGGTCGCTGTGATATCCGGGTTGCGCCGGAGCAGAGCGCGCTGATCCGCGTTTTCGATAAGCGCCAGCATCCCGCCCGAGGTCGCGTTGCGCGTGGTCTCCTGTCCCGCGACCAGCAGTAAAAGGCAGTTGAACAGGATCTCCATGTCGCTCAGGCGGTCGCCCTCGGCCTCGCCGGTGACCAGCGCGGTCAGCAAATCCTCGCCGGGATTTTTTCTCCGCTCTTCGATCAGCTTCGAGAAGAAGCTGAAGAACTGCATCTGCGCGTACTGCCCGGTCTCGAGCGCGCTGCGCCCCTGCTGATATTCGGGATCCTCGAAACCGATCGACATGTTGGCGAGCGTGAACATCAGATCGTAATGCTCGCGGTCCACGCCCATCATGTCGCAGATCACGGCAGTCGGCAGCTTCGCGGCTACGTCGACGACGAAATCGCACTCGCCGCGCTCGATCACTCCGTCGATTATTTCCTCGGCCCGGGCGCGGACATGAGCCTCATACGGCGTGAGCGCCTTGGGTGTAAAGCGCCGGTTTACAATCTGGCGCAGCTTGCCGTGACGCGGAGGATCGGTCGTCAGCAGCATCGCGCCAAAGCCGGATTCAACGCCGGAGTCGGCGTTGAAGTTGAACTGCAGCGACATCCCGCGCTCGGAGCTGTAGGTATTCGGATCGTGATAGACCTTGAGCCCATCTTCGTAGCGCGTGACGCACCAGAAACCCTGGCCCGCGGTGCGCTCATGCCAATAGACGGGCGCCTTCTCACGCATCACCTTGAACGCTTCGAGATGCTCTCCGCGCAGGAACATCTCGTTGTCCATCAGATCGATTTCTTCGAGCTTCATGCTTGGGCCTCCGCGGCTAATCTGCGCTTTCGGGAAAGAGAAATTGTAGGGATTTTTCCGCGCGGTGACCAACGACCAAATCGCCGAAATAGTCAGTGCGCACGAATCGCGTTGCGGCTACCCCCCTCCGTCATCTTGAGCGAGGGCCGCTGCGGCCGCAGCCGAAAGATCCGCGGTGTTCGTGCACATCGTCGCGATTTCTCCTCGGGCCTTCCCGTTACCCGAGTGGCGCCGAACTGCTCCCACCGCGAATGAGGAATCGGAAACGCCAGAGGATGCAGGCCCTCCCTAAACGCGGAGTAGGCAATCGTAAGGTTCTGGACGACCGTTCGGGATCCTTCGATTACGGCCGCCGCGGCCTCGGAAAGGGTCGGTCGCTGCGCGCGCGGTTAGCCTTTGGGCAGCTTCAGTACTCGTTCGCCGATGATGTTGTGCTGGATCTCGCTCGAGCCCGCCGCGATCGTAAGTCCGCGCGCCGCTATCGTGCGATGCGCCCACTTGCCGTGATCGACTGCGTCCTGTCCGCCTTCGAGCACGGCGTATGCGCCCAGCAATTCATCGGCGAACATCGCGACGCGCAAATTCAGCTCGGTCGCGAACAGCTTGCCGAACGAGCTCTCCGGCCCCGGCACGCGCCCGCGCAACTGCGCGCTGAGCGATCGGTAGCGCGACAGCCTAAGGCATCGCGCATCGCTTGCGAACTGCGCCACCCGCTGCCTGACATAAGGATGCTCGCGCGCGGGGATGCCCTGAAACTTGACTTTCTTCGTAAGCTCGGCCAGCTCATCGATCGTGCGCTCGATCGGATGGCGCGTGCCGCCGGAGACCCGCTCGTACATCAGCGTGGCGATCGAGACCTGCCATCCCTGATTGATCTCGCCGACCAGATTTTCCTTTGGCACTTTGACGTTGTCATAGAAGACTTCGTTGAAGCCCGACTCGCCGGTTATCTGCACCAGCGGCCGCACGGTGATTCCGGGCGAATGCATATCGACCAGCAGATAAGAAATTCCCTTATGCTTGGGCGCCGACGGATCGGTGCGCACCAGCAGCACCTGCCAGTCGGCGCGATGCGCCAGACTGGTCCAGACCTTCTGCCCGTTGACGACGAAGTTGTCGCCCTCGAGTACCGCCTTGGTCTGCAGGCCGGCAAGGTCGGATCCGGCGTTCGGCTCGGAGTATCCCTGGCACCAGATTTCCTCGCCGGTCAGCATCTTGGGCAGATAGCGTTTGCGCTGCGCCTCGTTGCCCATCAGCGCGATCGTCGGGCCGATTCGATCCAGAGCGAGCTGGTTGCATCCGTAGAGCGGGAGCCCGAGCCGCAGGACTTCGTCCTGGTAAATCGATTGATCGATTACGCTCGCGCCCGTTCCTCCCCATTCCACCGGCCAATGCAGCGCGGCGTAACCCGCCTGATACAGCCGGCGATGATACTCGCGCATTTTGTTCCACTGTGCATCGTCGCGGACGTCGAGCAGGCTCGCGGTCGAGGCGCCCATCGCGTCGCCACCGCGGCCGAGAGCTTCCTGCGAATTTTTCTCGAGCCACGCGCGCAGCTTGGCGCGGAAGGCATCCTGTTCGGGCGTATAGCTGAAGTCCATCGGTTTCTCCCGCGACGCGAGTATAGCGCTGGGTCGGCGAAAGTTTGAAACGTGGAGAACCGAGAAAATACAATCCACAGATTACACAGATCAGGGACGATTAAATCTGTGCGATCCGCGGTTGCAGTTCGACGGTGCGCTTCCTCACCGGGGCGTCAAGGCGATTGCTGAAAAGAGCAATCGCCGTGACGCCCACCCTCGCGGAGGGAGAGGGAAATTAAGTGCGCGCTTCGCACTATTTTTCAAACGACGGCCCGATGAAACCTTGCGCGGGGATCGCGGTCTGCTGGCGCGGCGCGTCGGGAGTCTGGAAGAACTGGCTCCCGATCGTCAGGCCGCCATCGACGACCATCGCCTGTCCGGTGATCCATTGCGAATCGTCGCTTGCGAGGAACAGCGCCATGTTCGCGATATCCTCGGGATGCCCGGCGCGCTGAATCGGCTGACCATGCGCCATCCACTGCTCCATCGCGTCTTTCATCCCGGGCTGATTGCGATGCAGGATCGGCGTGTTGATTCCGCCCGGACAGATGCAGTTAACGCGAATCTTGTCCTTGGCAAATTCCAGCGCCGCCGAGCGCGTGAGATTCACGACTCCAGCCTTCGCCGCGCAGTAGGCGTGCAAGCCGGCGAAGCCGCGGATTCCGGCGACCGAGGCGGTCGAGATAATCGATCCGCCTCCGGCCTTGCGCATCTCGGGCACTGCGTACTTCATTCCGAGAAACACCGAGCGCATCAGCACCGCGAAGCTCTTGTCCCAATCCTCAACGCTGATCTGTTCGAGCGGTCCGACCGCGCCGCCGATTCCGGCGTTGTTGTAGATAATGTCGAGGCGGCCGAATTCCTTGATCGCGCGCGCGACGAGAGTTTTGATCTCTGCCTCGCCCGACACGTCGGCTTTCTGGAAGACTGCGCGCCCGCCGTTTTCCTTGCACTCGCGAACCGCGGCTTCGCCGCCTTCGGCATTTAGATCGGCGATAACGACCGCGGCGCCTTCGCCCGCAAAACGGGCCGCGGTGCCGCGGCCTATTCCGCTCGCGGCGCCAGTGATGATTGCTACTTTTCCATCGAGTCTGCCCATGATGATCACTCCTTGAAAGAATTCTCAGTTACTCAGGGCCCTCACCCCCGCGTCACGGCGATTGCGAAAGAGCAATCGCCGCGCCGCGTACCCTCTCCCGCCAGGAGAGGGCAGTTCGGTAGGCGCTCCGCGCTAACTCTTGAACGATGGACCTGCGAAGTTTCGTGGAATCACCGGCGCGCGCTGGGCCAGGCCGCCTCCGACCTGCCCGCCGGCGGTGAGGCCGCCGTCAACGACCATCGCGGTGCCGGTCACCCATTCCGATTCGTCGCTGGCGAGGAACAGCGCCATGTTCGCGATATCGTCGGGACGGCCCGCGCGCGGGATCGGCTGAATCCGCGCAAGGAACTGCGCCGCGGTTTCCTCGCCACCGGCAATACGGCGATTGATAAGCGGAGTGTTGATTCCGCCCGGGCAGATGCAGTTGACGCGAATCCGATCTTTGCCGACTTCGAGTGCAACCGAGCGCGTGAGGTTGATCACCGCGGCTTTGGCCGCACTGTAGGCATGCGGTCCCGCGCCGCCGCGCAGGCCGGCGACCGAGGCGGTCGAGATGATCGATCCGCCGCCGATCTTGCGCATTTCGGGCACTGCGTATTTCATTCCGGCGAACACTCCGCGCAGCAGTATTCCCATCGTCTGATCCCAGTTCTCGAAGGAAATCTCTTCGATCGCGCCGATCGCGCCGCCCAACCCGGCGTTGTTGAAGATGGTGTCGAGCTTGCCGAACTCGCGCACCGCGCGATCGACGGCGGCCTTAATATCTTCTTCAACCGCAACGTCGGTCTTCTGGAACACGGCGCGGCCGCCGTTTTCCTTGCATTCCCGGACTGCGGTTTCTCCGCCCTCTTCATTCAGATCGGCGAGCACCACCGCGGCGCCTTCGCCGGCGAATCGAATCGAGGTGGCGCGGCCGATGCCGCTTGCCGCGCCGGTTATCACCGCAACTTTTCCGTCGAGCCTGCCCATAGCGACTACTCCCTGAAAACAATCCCGGATTACAAAGATTGCTCAGATTTAATTTCTTCGATCCACGCAACCTGTCGATGGATTTATTTCCTGGCTCCGTGCTCGAACGACGGGCCGGAGAAGGCTCCGTCGTCGGGTACGCCCGCGAGCCGAAAGCGCGCGTTGCCGGTGTTGACGCCGCCGTCGACGACCATCGCGGTCCCGGTGATCCATTCCGAATCGTCGCTGGCGAGGAACAGCGCCATTTTGGCGATATCCTCCGGATGGCCGGCGCGCGCGATCGGCTGCATCCGGGCCATATTCTTTTCGGCCGCCGCCTCCGCGCCGGGCCGTCCGCGATGAATCAGCGGAGTATTCACGCCGCCCGGACAGATGCAGTTGACGCGAATCTTGTCGTGCCCGACTTCGATCGCGACCGCCTCTGTCAGGTTGACGACGGCGGCTTTTGCGGCGCTGTACGCGGCCAGAAACCCCACGCCGCGAAGACCCGCGACCGACGCGGTGGAGATGATCGATCCGCCGCCCGACTTGCGCATCGCGGGAATCGAGTACTTCATCCCCAGGAACGCGGCGCGCAGCAGAATCGCGATGGTCTTGTCGAAATCCGCCGCCGCGACTTTATCGATCGGGCCGACCGCGCCGGCGACGCCCGCGTTGTTGTACATGATATCCAGCCGCCCGTACTCTTTCACCGCGCGTTCGACCGCGGACTTGATATCCGCCTCGCTGGTCACGTCGGTGCGCTGGAACACCGCGCGTCCTCCGGCGGCGGCGCATTCCGCGACGGCGGTTTCTCCACCCTGCGAGTTCAAATCCGTCAGAACGACCGCCGCGCCTTCCTTGGCGAACAGCAGCGCCGTTGCGCGGCCCATCCCGCTGGCGGCGCCGGTGATAACCGCGACCTTCCCATTGAGCTTGCCCATCTCGATAACCTCGTCTGCTGAATAGCAAGCATCAGGGTCGGACGGGAAGTGAAAGAGGCATCCGTGGCAGATTGGATCTGGACCGCGATGCTATAATTGCTCTGCGATGATAACCGATGACGACACTCACGGCGGAGCAGGGCGGGGCGCGCCGATCGGGCCCAAGTACGACTCGCTGGTTTCGTATCCCGGCGAGCCCGCCGCGGCGGTTCTGGAGCTCACGCCGGAAAATGCGGAGGCCGCTTCTGACGGCGACGATCCGGAGAGCAATCCGCCGGAGAGCAATCCGATAGACCGCAAGCTTGCGATCACGCCGCCCGCGCCCGGAGTCTATCTGCTGAAAGATCGCGCGGGGAAAGTCCTGTACGTCGGCAAGGCCAAGTCGCTGCGTCCCCGCGTACGATCGTATTTTCGTCCCGCGCGCGAGGGCGAGGCCGGCGACGGGCGCTACCAGGTGCGCTTCCTGATGCGCAAAGTTCGCGACTTCGACACGATCGTCACCGCGAGCGAGAAAGAAGCGCTCATCCTCGAAAACAATCTGATCAAGCAGTACAAGCCGCGTTACAACATCCGGCTCAAAGACGACAAGTCCTACCTGAGCGCGAAAGTCACCAAGCACGCGTGGCCGCGAATTACGGTTACGCGGCGGATCGTGAAGGACGGCGGACGCTACTTCGGTCCGTTCGGATCGGCCGACGGACTGCGCGAGACGATCGATGTTATTCGCAAGGTGTTCCCGCTGCGCACCTGCTCCGACGGCGTGTTCCGCAACCGCACGCGTCCGTGTTTGGAGTATCAGATCAAGCGATGCCTCGGGCCGTGTTGTTTGCCCGTCGATCGCGAGGAGTACGACAAGCATCTGCACGCCGCCGAGCTGCTGCTCGAAGGCAAGAACCTGGAGCTCTTGCGCGAGATGCGCGATCAGATGAAGGCGCACGCCTCGCGCCTCGAATTCGAGGACGCCGCGCGGGTTCGCGACCGGGTGAAGGCGATCGAGAAGACCGTCGAGCGCCAGACCGTGTTGCATCACATGGGGATCGATCAGGACGTGTTCGGACTCTATCGCGAAGGCGGCGCGATCGAAGCGATCGTGCTGATCGTCCGCGGTGGCAAGCTTACCAGCACGCAGGGCTGGAGTTTCCAGGATCTGGAATTCTCCGATCACGACATCCTGTCGGATCTGCTGACGCAGTATTACCAGGGCGCGCGCGCGATCCCCGACGAAGTGATTGTGCCGGTCGAGCTCGAGGATGCGGCCGTACGCGCCGAGCTGTTGACCGAGCGGCGCGGAAAGAAATCCGAGTTCGTGGTTCCGCGGCGCGGGGACAAAGCCCGGCTGGCCGAGATGGCGCAGGAGAATGCGCGTCAGAGCTTTGCCGCGCGCCGCGATAAGGAACAGACACGCGAGAAGATGCTCGAAGATCTGCGCACACGGCTGCATCTCAAAAATTCCCCCAAGCGCATCGAATGCTACGACATCTCAAACTTGCAGGGCTCGATGGTGGTCGGCTCGCAGGTCACGTTCGACGAGGGCGAGCCGCTCAAGGCGCAGTATCGCCGCTACCGGATTCGCGGCTTCGAGGGGCAGGACGATTTCGCGAGTCTGTACGAAGTGCTCGGCCGCCGCGCCGTGCGCGCCAAACAGGAAAATCAATTTCCCGATCTGTGGGTGATTGACGGCGGTAAGGGGCAGCTCAATGTCGCGCTGCAGGTGCTGCGCGAGAATCAGTTGTTCGAGCAGATCGATTGCATCTCGCTCGCCAAGCAGCATGTGCTGAACGATCGGCGCGAAAAGGAAGTTACGAAATCAGAGGAGCGCGTGTTCCTGCCGGGGCGCAAGGATCCGATCGTCCTGCCGAAAAACTCGACCGCGCTGTTCCTGCTGGTCCGCGTGCGCGACGAGGCGCATCGCTTCGCGATTACCTACAATCGCGAGCTCAGGCGGCGCGCGCGGATGCGCTCGGTGCTCGACGATATCGAGGGGATAGGCCCCGTCAGGCGGCGCGCGATGCTGCGGCATTTCGGCAGTCTGAAGCGAATCCGCGAAGCGTCGATCGAAGACATCGCGCAGGTTAAAGGCATCAACCTCGATCTCGCCGCACAGATCCGGCGTCATCTGGACGCGATGGAGGGAATAATCGATCGCGCGATGCAGGAAGAAGCCCGCGAAGATGCCACCGACAACGCGTCGCCAACGGGACCAGCAGTTGCCGAAGCACCGCGCGCCGAGGACGACATCGTATGGTAGCAACCGCCGCGACGACGGCCGGCTCGCGAGCCGCCCCTACGAAGAAGCAGAGAAGAATCGTTTGGGTGTAGCGGGGCGCGTCGGGACGCTCCCGCGGCACGGACGTGGATACCGCCAGCGCCCCCGCCCGCGCGGCGCTGGAATCGGGGCGCGGTTCCTATATGATTAGCGCCATCGAATAATTGACCGCGGTCCGATTAGCGGGGCTGCTACGGCGTCGTGTGCAAAATCACGGCTTCAAAATCAGATTTTCGAAATTCTATCTGCAAGGACGAGTGACAAAGCGAAATGGCCTACAAGCACATCAAGGTTCCCGCCGACGGACAGAAAATCACCCTCGGTAAAGATCACATCCTGAACGTTCCCGATCGCCCGATCATCCCGTTTATCGAAGGCGATGGCACCGGCCCCGACATCTGGCGCGCGTCGCAATACGTGTTTGACCACGCGGTCCAGAAGATTTACGGCGGCAAGCGCAGGATCGCCTGGATGGAAGTGTACGCGGGCGAGAAGCCGTTCAAGGAACAGAACAGTTGGCTGCCCGACGAAACCGTCGAGGCGTTCAAGGAATTTCTGGTCGGGATCAAGGGGCCGCTGACCACGCCGATCGGCGGTGGAATCCGATCGCTCAACGTCGCGCTACGGCAGATGCTCGATCTCTACGTGTGCCTGCGGCCGGTGCGATATTTCGCGGGCGTGCCGAGCCCGGTCAAACATCCCGAGAAGCTCAACGTCGTGATCTTCCGCGAGAACACCGAGGACATCTACGCCGGAATTGAATGGCCCGCCGAATCGCCCGAAGTGAAGAAGCTCATCAAGTTTCTGCAAAACGAGATGGGCGTCAAGAATATCCGCTTTCCCAATACCTCGGGAATCGGCATCAAGCCGATCTCGCGCGAGGGCTCCGAGCGCCTGATTCGCGCCGCGCTGGACTACGCGATCCTGCACAAGCGTAAGAGCGTGACCTTCGTCCACAAAGGCAACATCATGAAGTTCACCGAAGGCGCGTTCCGCGATTGGGGCTACGAGCTGGTCCGGCGCGAATACAAGGGCAAAGCTGTTGGCTGGGACGATTGCAGCGGAAATCCGCCGGCCGGGCAACTGCTGGTCAAGGACGCGATCGCGGATATCACCCTGCAGCAGATCCTGACGCGCCCCGACGAGTTCGACGTCGTTGCGACGATGAATCTCAACGGCGATTATATTTCCGACGCGCTCGCCGCGCAGGTCGGCGGGATCGGAATCGCGCCGGGTGCGAATATCAACTACCTCACCGGCCACGCGATCTTCGAGGCGACTCACGGCACCGCGCCAAAGTACGCGAATCAGGACAAGGTCAATCCCGGCTCCGTGATTTTGTCCGGCGTCCTGATGTTCGAGCATATGGGATGGCAGGAAGCCGCGGACGGAATCATCCGCGGACTCGAAAAGACGATCGGCAACAAAACCGTCACCTACGATTTCGAGCGCCTGATGCCCGGCGCAAAGCTGCTCAAGTGCTCGGAGTTCGGCAAAGCGATTGTCGATAACATCTGAGTCGCGTGAGTTTGCGTGAGCTTGCGTGAATTTAATTGATAGCACTCCGGACCGGCGCGCCTTCGTGGCGCGCCGGTCTTGCATTGTTGGCCGTCTTCTAATGGCGTCGCTTGCGGTCGCGCTGGCGGGATGCTCTGCCGGCGCGATGCATCCGCTCAAGCCCGGCTCATCGGCCGCCGATCTTTCGCCGCCGCCTGTCGGCGCCGCGGCTCTCACAGCGGGTTACCTGCCCGATCCCGCGCGCATGATGGCGGACAAGCGTTACCCGTTCGAGCAGTCATGGGTCCAGCCGGGCGTCAATTTCAAAAGCTACTCTGAAGTCGTGCTCGCGCCGATAAGTCTGGAGCATCTGGTCCCGCTCGAACCGGGCAAGCCCGGCGATCCCGCGCCCGACAACCGGACGCCGGCAGTCGATGCGGCAATATCCGCCGGTGAGGCTTTTTCCCGCGCGGTGCATGCGGATCCGGCCCGTCGCCTGGCCGTCGTTGCGCACCCAGGCGCGAAAACGATCGTCGTTGCGATGGCGATAGTCGCGCTTGTGCCGAGTCATCTCGATACGCCCGAGACGGCACTAGGCCTCGCGACGGCGGCAGCGTCCGCCTCTTCGGCACTCCAGCGCGACGCGAACTTGAACGGGCGCGGATCGATCGGAATGGAGATGGAGTTGCGCGACGGCCGCAGCAATCAAGTGATCGCGATATTCGCCGACTCGCGCCGCGCCAAGACTCCCGCCGGTAACGGACAGCTCAGTTCCGGTTATGGATTCGCAAATCAGATTGTCGGCGAATGGATGCGCCAGACGGTTGCGATGCTCAACTCCTGAGCGTCGGCGGCGAGTTCAGATGCGTGCGATAACGATGCGGAGTTCGACGCGCTTCTGCGCGGCCCTGATCCTCGCGCTCGCAGCGCATCTCTGCGCGTGCTCATCGAATCCCGCCACCGGCGCCACCAGCCTGACCGGCTTCAGCTCGACCGCGAAGGAGACGCAGGCCGGCGAAGATCAGAATCCACAAGTGCTGGCCGCTTTCGGCGGCGCATACGCCGATACGACTCTTGCCGCGTACGTTAACGACGTAGGCCAGCGCGTCGCGGCGAAAAGCGAGCGCACGGATGTTACGTACAAGTTCCAGGTCCTCGACACGCCGATCGTCAACGCGCTCGCAATTCCCGGCGGCTACATCTACGTCACACGCGGCTTGCTGGCGCTGGTCAACAACGAGGCCGAACTAGCCGGCGTGCTGGGACACGAGGTCGGCCACGTCGCGGCGATGCATCATGCGCAGGGGCAAGTGCGCGACACGATCGCGCAGGTCGGGATGCTGCCGCTTGCGATCGTCTCACCGCTCTTGATGGGTGCGCCGCAGATGGCGGCGCAGGGCTTCTTGCGCTCGTTCTCGCGCGACGCCGAGGTCGAGGCCGACCAGCTCGGAATCAGGTACGTCGCGCGGGCCGGCTACGATCCGGCTGCGACCGCGACGTTCCTTAACACGATGCGCAACTACGAACAGGTACAGGCGCTGATCGACGGACGCTCCGCTGGGTCGGTCGATCAATTCGACTATATGGCGACGCATCCGAACGCGCTTGAGCGCTACCGGCGGGCGCTCGCGCAGGCGGCGGAGCTGGCGATCGCAAATCCTATAGTCCGGCGCAGGGAATATCTCGCGCAACTCGACGGCGTTATTTACGGCGAATCGCCCGAGCAGGGTTTTATCCGCGGACGCACTTTCGCGCATCCCAAGCTCCGCTTCCGCTTCGAGGTTCCCGCGGGCTTCGAACTATTCGATTCCTCTGCTGCGATTTATGCCGCCGGTCCTGACAACGCGATGATCATTTTCGACGGCGCGCCCGAGAGCAGCAGAGTGCCCGCGACCATGGCGATGACCGGGTACATCCGGCAGGTGTGGGCAAAGGGCGTCGAGCTGCATGAGGTCAGGCGCGGCGACATCAACGGACTCGAGGCGGCGACCGCGCTGGTGAGCGCGCCGACTCGCAAAGGACCGATGACGATGCGCGTCGTCGCGATTCGTCTGGATCCCATGCATATCTACCGGTTCCGCTTCATCACACCCGCCGCACGCGCGCAGGCGCTCGCGCCCACATTCGCAAAAGCGGCCGGAACTTTCAGGCGCCTTTCCGCTGCCGACGCGGCCGCGCTGAAGCCGCGCAAAATCAATATCGTGTCGGTCGCCAAAGGCGACACGCTAGCGAAGCTCGCCGCGCGCTCGGCTTTCGACTCCTATCAGCAGGAGCAATTTCGCGTACTCAACGGAATCGCTCCGGGTGTCGCCGCGATTCCGCTACAACAAGTGAAGCTGATCGTCGAGTGAAGCCCATGGAGTAATCCCGAAGGAACGCCGCGCTGTGCGTGTCTGTGGGCGCCTACGGCAGCGTCGTTATCGGCACCGCTTCCCATGATCGTCTTCTTGCCGGCAGGCACCGGCCCCGGCCAAGCCGGATTTTCAACCCCGGCGTGCCGAACTATCAGGTTCATCACGCGCGCGACGTATCTGAAATTTGCCCCAACACGTTCGCCAGACACTGAATTCATCGTCCGGGCATTTGCAGGTTTTCCGGCGGAAGTTCTAATCTCCTTGCCAAGATGAAGACGCGACTATCGCGATTCCGTTGTCTGCCGATCGCTATCGGATTGTGCCTCGTGTCCGCGCTCGCATTCGGCGCCCCGGCGTTCGCGCACGATATGGGCGCGATGCGGATGAACGCGGGCGATGCCGACGCGATGTCTTCAGAAGACGTGCCGAAGAGCATGCGGATGGACATGCACGATTCGCACATCGGCGGCAGCGACATGGGCGACATGAAGGACCACATGAAGTGGACCGATCTTCGACCCGCCAACGCCGCCGACACCGAGCGCGGCCAACAACTCGTCGCCACGCTCAAAAGCGCGCTTGCCAGGTATCAGGATTACCACGCCGCCGAGGCGGCGGGTTACAAGCCGTTTCATCCCGAATTTAAGAATCAGAAGGTGGTCCACTTCACCCGGACGTGGAACGCAATCAAGGCGGCCTTCACGTTCAATCCGTCCGAGCCGACTTCTCTGCTCTACGAGCGAACTTCCGGCGGCGGATACAAGCTGATCGGGGCGATGTACACCGCGCCGAAAAGGTGGAGCGAGGACCGGCTCAACTCGCGCGTGCCGCTGAGCGTCGCCAGGTGGCACCAGCACATCGATATCTGCGTCCCGAAAAAAGGCGCAAGCGCCGCTACCGCCGATTGGACCAAGTTCGGTCCCAGGGGCACCATCACGACCGAAGCCGCCTGCGACGCCGCCGGCGGCAGATTCTATCCGGTGCTGTTCGGATGGATGGTTCACGTTTATCCGTGGGAGACTAATCCGCAGGAAGTCTGGGCGCACTGAGCCGCGATGCCGGTTACCGTCGAGCTCGAGCGCGCGCGCAAGTGCTACGACACCATAGTCGCCGTCGATAGCTTGTCGCTTGAGATTTCCGGCGGCGAAATTTTCGGCCTGCTCGGCCCCAACGGCGCAGGCAAAACCAGCACGCTGCGCATGATGATCGGGATAACGCGGCCCGACAGCGGCGCGGTCCGCATATTCGGCGCGCCTATCGCGCGCGAGTCTCTGCGCCGAATCGGCTACCTGCCCGAGGAGCGCGGGCTCTACCGCCGGATGACGGTGCGGCAGAATCTCGTCTTTCTGGGCCAGCTCGCGGGGCTCACCGCGGCGCAGGCGCTCGAGCGCGGACGTTCATGGACTGCGCGGCTTGGGCTTGACGAATGGTTCGAGCGCAGGGTCGAGGAGTTGTCCAAGGGGATGCAGCAGAAGATACAGTTCGTCACGGCGTTGATCCACGAGCCGGACTTTATCGTGATGGACGAGCCGTTTGGCGGGCTTGATCCGATCAACACCAACGACCTGAAGGAAATCCTGCTTGAACTGAAAGCGCACGGCCGGACGATTGTGCTTTCGACGCATCGCATGGATCAGGCCGAAAAGCTCTGCGACGCGATTTGTCTGATCAGCGGCGGCCGCGCGATCGTGCAGGGCAATCTGCGCGAGATCAAATCGCAATACGGCGAGCGTTTCGTGCAGATCGATTACACCGGCGCAAACGGGCTGCTCGCGGGACATCCGCTGGTCGATTCGCGCAGCGATTTCGGCAACCATCTCGAAATCAAGCTCAAGGCCGGCGCGGATCCGCAAATGCTCTTGCATGACGCCGCCGCGGCCGCGCGAATCTCTCGCTTCGAGCTGATGGAGCCCTCGCTCGAAGAGATCTTCATCGACCGCGTCGGGCGCCGCGATGCGTAGCCGGCTCGCCTTGCGTAACCTGCGGCTGATCGTCCGCCGCGAATATCTTGAGCGGGTCCGCACGCGATCGTTTGTGCTCTCGACTATCATGCTGCCGGTGTTGTTCGGCGCGATGCTCTGGCTGCCGGGCCTGGTCGCTGGCCAGATCGTGCGCGCAATCGCGGGGCAGGGGCATCCGAGCATGCGGATCGCGATCGTCGCGCCCGACACTGAACTGCGCGGCGCGATCGCCGCGGATCTCGCGCGGCGCAACCCGCGCGGATTTTTGATCGTGCTCGACACGAGTCCCTCGGCCGGGTTGCGCGCGGAGCTGGATCGCCAAATCCGCTCGCGCCGGCTCGACGGATATCTCTGGATCGAATCCGATCCGTCCGGTGCGCGCCGCGCTGTCTTTGCGCGTCCGGCGGCGCTCGGAGATGCCGTCGCGCAAGAGCTTCGGGCCGCGGTCTGGTTCGGATGGACCGAGCGCAAGCTCGCGCCGTTTGGGATTGGACTTGATCAGGCGAGCACGATCCTCGCGCCGGTCGATTTCCAAACTGCCGACGTTAATCCGCCGTCGAGCCGTCCACGGAACGAAGTTGCGATCGGGATCGTCACGCTGCTGACCTTCGTGATGTTTATTTCGCTGATGACGTACGGGATCGTCGTGATGCGCTCGGTGCTCGACGAGAAGAGCTCGCGGATTACCGAGGTGCTCTTGTGCTCGACCAGCGCCGACGAGCTGATGGCGGGCAAAGTGGTCGGAATCGGCGCGGTCGCCCTGACGCAAGTGGCCGCATGGTTCTTCATCGCCGCGATTATCGTTGCGGCGAGTCCGGTGGCGCGAATGGCGGCGGCGGCGCTGCACGGCGGCGGAGCGAAGATTGCCTGGTTCGTGATTTTCTATATCCTGGGCTATCTGCTTTACAGCTCGATCTACGCCGCCGTTGGCGCGTCGTTCAATTCCGCCGATGAGGCGCAGCAATGGACGATCATCATTATGCTGCCAATGGTGGCTACGACGTTACTGATCGGTCCGGCGATTTTCACCCCGCGCGCGCCGATTATCGTGGCGGGATCGATGTTCCCGTTTTCCGCGCCGGTGTTGATGTACGCGCGGATGGTGATGGGGCGGGTGCCGGCGTGGCAGATCACGGTGTCGATGGGCCTGCTGCTGGCGACGGTATGGACTGCGCTCTCGATCTCGGCGCGAATCTACCGGGTGGGAATCCTGATGCACGGCAAGCGTCCGACGCTGCGGGAAATTGCACGATGGCTGCGCTACGCGTGAGCTACCGCCGCTTTGCAAATTCCGCCGCTATAATCCGATAGAGCACGTGCGGCAGTCCCGCGTGCACGATGCCGCGCTCGAAGCGCAATCCGCATTTCTCCATCACCGCGCGCGACCCGCGATTATGTGGCAGCGTGAACGCGATGACGCTCGGGGGCGCGAGATCTCCGAAGGCGTCGCGCAACACTTCCGCCGCGGCTTCGGTCGCGTATCCGGCCGCCCACCGGTCGGATCTAATGGTGTAAAGGAGTTCGACCTCGGGGACGCCTTCCAGTTCGATATGACGAATTCCGGCGTAGCCGGTAAAGCGATTCCCGTCTTTCTCGAACAGCAGCCAGGAGCCGAACCCGTGGCGCTCCCAATGCTCGCGCATCTCCGCCAGCTTCGCGCGGCTATAAGCTTCGGCGGCGGGCTGCCCGTCGGCCGACAGCGTCGCCATCACGCGCGGATCGCTATGAAGCACGCGCAGATGCGCGAGGTCGGTGTCCAGTGGAGCGCGCCCGCGCAGGCGCTGGGTCTCGAGTACGATCATCGAGCGGTTCCACTCGCGTGCCACTCGGCCGGGAGGTCGCGAATCGCCACGACGCGGACCGGGCGGATGATGCAATCAAGATCGAGGATGCCCCTTTTGGATGATCGCATAAATCGCCGGATTGACTCCTTTTGCGGGTTTCGTGGCGGCTTCACTTCCATATCGAACGCTGCTATTTAACTCCACGCCCGAGCCATCGGCGAGTCGTGAGGCCGCGTCGCTTCACTTAAGATTGCCTCATCAACATAATTACGACTATAAGAGGTTCTTCAGATCGGACCGGAATCTTCACAGGCGGTAACTCAGACGTGGCTAGAAGAAAAATCGCGTTCATCGGCGCGGGCAACGTGGGCGCAACCTGCGCGCATCTGTGCTTTCTAAAAAATCTCGGCGACATCATCCTCTACGACATTATCGATGGCCTGCCGCAGGGCAAGGCGCTGGACATGGCCGAGAGCGCGCCGATACTCGGAATCGACGCGCGGGTTACCGGCACTACCGACATCAAGGATATTGCCGGCGCGGATTGTTGCGTGGTCACTTCGGGCTCGCCGCGCAAGCCCGGCATGAGCCGCGACGATCTGCTGAAAATCAACGCCAAGGTTATGAATGACGTCGGTGTCGCGATTAAGAAGTACGCTCCCGACGCGTTCGTGATCGCAGTCACCAATCCTCTGGACGCGATGGTGACGCAGCTCAAGCGCGTGACCGGCTTCCCGAAGCATCGCATCGTCGGACAGGCGGGAGTGCTCGATTCGGCGCGCTACCGCACGTTCCTTGCGATGGAGTTGAAGGTGTCGGTCGAGAGCGTCAGCGCGACGGTTCTGGGCGGGCACGGCGACGACATGGTTCCGGTCCGCAGTTATACGACGATCGGCGGCGTGCCGGTCGGCAAGCTGATCTCAGCCAAGCGGCTCGACGAAATCGAGACCCGTACCCGCAACGGCGGCGGCGAGATCGTCAACCTGATGAAAACTTCATCCTACTACGCCGCCGGCAGCGCGACCTACAAGATGGTCGAGGCGTACATCCTCGATCGCAAAGCAGTCGTCCCCTGCGCGGCCTTTCTTGAAGGCGAATACGGTGTCCGCGGACTGTATGCCGGCGTGCCGGTGGTGATCGGCGGCGGCGGAGTCGAGCGGGTAATCGAAATCGAGCTGACCGCGGCGGAGAAGCAGGCATTCGACAGCTCGGTCGCGCACGTGAAAGAACTGGTTGACGCGATGGACAAAGTAATCGCGGCAGGCAGCTAGTGGCGATCTCGATCGCGTCGATCGGTTGTCAGGCGGCGCTCAAGTAGCTCTCGCAAAACCCATGGCACGCGACGCAAAACGATTTAATCCCGAAGCTTTGCCGGCACACGCGATCAATCTCGAATCATCAGGACGAGAGTAATAATGAACATCCACGAATTTCAGGCTAAGCAGATTCTCGGCCGCTTCGGCGCGTCCATCCCCAAGGGGCAACCCGCCACGACCGCCGACGAAGCCGCCGCCGCGTTCACCGCGCTCGGCCGGCCAAAGGCCGTCGTCAAGGCACAGATTCATGCGGGCGGGCGCGGAAAGGCCGGCGGCGTGAAAGTCGTTTCCTCGGCCGCGGAGGCGCACGCGTTTGCAGCCGGCATCCTCGGCAAGACGATGGTGACGCATCAGACGGGAGCGCAGGGACGAGTGGTGCGACGCGTCTATGTCGAAGAGGCAAGCACAATCGCACGCGAGCTTTACCTCGGGATGCTGGTGGATCGGAAAGCCGGAGCAGTCTCGGTAATCGCCAGCACCGAAGGCGGAATGGATATCGAGGAAGTTGCCGCGAACACGCCCGACAAGATCATTACGGAGATCGTAAACCCGCTGCTCGGGCTGGCGCCGTTTCTGGCGCGGAAAATCGCGTTCGCGCTGGGCCTCAAAGACAAGCAGGTGAATCAATTCGCCGGCCTGCTCGGATCGATCTACAAAGCCTTCATCGAAACTGACGCGTCGCTGGTCGAAATCAACCCGCTGGTGGTGACACAGGACGGCAAAGTCATCTGTCTCGATGCCAAGATGTCGTTCGATGACAACGCGCTGTTCCGGCATCCCGAAATCCGCGAGCTGCGCGACCCGAACGAAGAAGACCCCGACGAGACCGAGGCGGCCAAGTTCGATCTGAGTTTCGTGCATCTGGACGGCAATATCGGATGCATGGTCAACGGCGCGGGCCTGGCGATGGCGACGATGGATATCGTCAAGTTCTTCGGCGCCGAGCCGGCTAATTTCCTGGACGTGGGCGGCGGCGCCAGCACGGAGAAAGTTGCGGCGGCGTTCCGGATTCTGCTTTCCGACAACCGCGTAAAGGCGGTCCTGATCAACATCTTCGGCGGCATCATGCAGTGCGATGTACTCGCGCAGGGCGTGGTCGAGGCGGCCAGGCAGGTCAAGCTCAGCATCCCGCTGGTGGTGCGGATGGAAGGCACCAACGTCGAGAAGGGCAAAAGGATTCTGGCCGAGTCGGGAATCAAGGTGATCGCGGCGGCTGACATGGCCGACGCCGCGCGCCGCGTGACGCAGGCGATCGGAGTTGGAGCGTAGTAATTCGCAATGAGCATTCTCGTCAATAAAAATACCCGCGTCCTCACCCAGGGCATCACCGGCACGACCGGACAGTTTCACACCCGCGCGTGCAAGGAATACGGCACCCAGATGGTCGGCGGGGTGGTGCCGGGCAAGGGCGGCACCAGCTTCGAGGGAATTCCGATTTTCGACACGGTCGAGGCGGCGGTGCGCGCGACCGGCGCCAACGCGATCGTGAACTATGTGCCGCCGGCGTTTTCCGCCGACGCGATCCTCGAAGCCATTTCCGCGGAAATTCCGTTGGTCATCTGCATCACCGAGGGCATCCCGGTCCTCGACATGATAAAGGTGAAGCATTACTTGAAGTCTTCCAAGTCGCGCCTGATCGGCCCCAACTGCCCGGGTATCATCACGCCGGGCGAGTGCAAGATCGGCATCATGCCGGGCTATATCCATAAGCCTGGCCGCGTCGGCGTGGTTTCGCGCTCGGGAACGCTCACCTACGAAGCGGTGCATCAGCTCACCCAGCTGGGAATCGGGCAGTCGAGCTGCATCGGGATAGGCGGCGATCCGATCGTCGGGACCAATCACACCGAGGCGATGCGCCTGTTCAACGAGGATCCGGCGACCGACGCGGTGATCATGATCGGCGAGATAGGAGGCACGGCCGAAGAAGAAGCCGCCGATTATGTAAAGAATCACTTTAAGAAACCCGTAGTCGCGTTTATCGCGGGACAGACCGCCCCCAAGGGCCGCCGAATGGGTCACGCCGGCGCAATAATTTCCGGCGGCCGCGGAACCGCCGCCGACAAAATTGCAGCGCTCAAAGCCGCCGGAATCACCGTCGCGATCAGCCCCGCCGACATGGGCTCGGCCATGAAAGCGGTCCTCGAAGGCAAAGTATCGAAGAATTAACGCCGTCGGTGAGCGAAGGTGAGAGATCGCGTATTTCGTACAAATATGGTATGGATACGGGCATGAAAAGTATGAATGCAAGGGTTGCTGAACGTGGCCAGGTGACGATTCCCAAAGCGCTAAGAGAGCGGCTCGGTGTCGGTCCCGGCACTATCCTCGAGTTCCGCGAAGAGCGTGGCCGCCTGGTTGCGGTGAAGCGCTCCGCGGCTGATCCGGTTTCCAAGGTTTACGGACGTTTGGGCCGTGGCTTGGACACTGACGCGTTTATGGCTCAAATCCGCGGCGTTCGTCGGTGATCACGGCAGTCGATACGAACGTCCTGCTGGACATCCTCGGCGTCGATCCCAAGTTTGGCGAAGCCTCCGCGAAAGCGATGCGCACCTGCCTCGCCGAGGGCGCGTTGGTTGTCTGCACGATAGTTTGGGCGGAGACCGCGACCGCGTTTGCCAACCGCGCTGCGTTCGCTCGCGCGATGGACGACCTTTCGGTCACTTTCGATTCTATAAGCCAGGAAGCCGCGCTCGACGCAGCCGAGGTGTGGCGCCGGTACCGGGCTCGCGGTGGCCTCAGGACCAGGATAGCTGGTGACTTCCTTATTGGTGCGCACGCGAAAAGCGCGGCTGATCGGTTGCTTACCCGCGATCGCGGATTTTTTGGCAGGCACTTCTCCGGGCTGAAGGTCATGGATCCTTCCAAGCGCTGAGATTGTTCGTTCATGATTTGCGCTATTCTGTAATTTAATTCAGAACGGTTCATAAGCGGGACAATTGGTGCATGAGTAACGATCATATGGAAAAGACTCTCGCTATTCTTAAACCTGATGCGGTTTCGCGCGGGCTTACCGGCGACATCCTGAAACGGATCGAGGCCGCGGGTCTGTCGATTCGCGCGATCCGCAAGCTGCATCTGACACCCGCGCAGGCCGCGATGTTCTATGCGGTGCACAAGGCGCGGCCGTTCTATGACGGCCTGTGCAAATACATGACCTCAGGCCCGGTGGTGATTGCGGTGCTCGGCGCCGACGGCGCGATCGTCAAGTGGCGCGAGTTGATGGGCGCAACCGATCCCAAAAAAGCCGCACCAGGAACGATTCGCCACGAATTCGGCCAGACTATCGAAGCCAACGCGACCCACGGCTCCGACGCCCCGGAAACTGCCGCGCAGGAAATCGCATTCTTCTTCAGCGCGATGGAAATCCTCGTCTGACGCCCCGTCTGAATCGCCGCCGAAACTGCTCTTTCGACCCCGCGGAATTGACTACGCGGCTACCTGCTCTCGCGCGCGCATTTCGGTTACAATTGCGGGTTCATGAGCATCCTCGACCATCTTCCAGCCGAGCAGATTGACGACTCGCCCGATTTGCCTGGCGGGCGCCGCGATATTCGCGACCTGATGCTGGAAGAGCTCGAGGGCGCGGTCGCCTACGCCGGCGAGCGTCCGTATCGCGCGCGCCAGATCGCGCATTGGCTGTGGCAGAAGGACGTCGATTCCTTCGAGGCGATGCGCGATCTGCCGGCCGCGCTGCGAATCGGGCTGGCGGAGCAATTCACGCTCGCGCCGGCCGCGGTCTCAACCGTCCGGCGTTCGTCCGACGGCACGCGCAAACTTCTGCTGCGGCTGGCTGACGGCGAGGTAATCGAGACGGTGATAATCCCGGCCGACGATCGCACGACGCTCTGTCTGTCGTCGCAGGCGGGATGCGCGATGGGATGCGAGTTCTGCGCGACGGCGCGGATGGGACTGCATCGTAATTTGACCACCGCCGAGATCGCCGGACAGATATTCGCGGCGCGGCGCGAGCTCAATTGCGGCGAGCAGTTGACCAACTACGTGTTCATGGGGATGGGCGAGCCGCTGGCCAACTACCCGCGCCTGATTCGCACGCTGACCGCGATGACGGCGCCGTGGGGCATGGCTATCTCGCCGCGGCGCATCACGGTTTCGACTGTCGGTCTGGTCCCGATGATGGAGAAGCTGCTCGCCGATATTCCGGTCAATCTTGCGGTTTCGCTCCATGCGACGACCGACGAGCTTCGCGATCGGCTTGCGCCGATCAATCAGCGCTATCCGCTCGGGGATCTGCTCGATGCGTGCCGCCGCCTGCCGCTCAAGGCTCGCAGCCGGATAACCTTCGAGTACGTGATGCTGGCGGGTGTGAACGACGGCGTCGATGATGCGCGCCGGCTCGTGAAGTTGCTCGCGCCGGTGCGCTCGAAGGTCAATCTGATCTTCTTCAACCCTTTCGCCGGGAGCAGTCTTAAGCGCAGTCCGCGAAGTGCGGTAGAGGCCTTTCAAGCGATCCTGCATCGCGGTAATTTGACCGCTACCATCCGCGAGAGCAGGGGACTCGATATCGCGGCGGCGTGCGGCCAGCTCTTCGCTGAGCACCATTTCGACGAAAGCGATTTCGGCAAAGACGCGAGCGCGCTCGGCGACGAGCCTCGTGCGCATGGGCGGGACGGGCGGGAATAGCGATGGCGCGAAAGACACTGGGTGTAATCGGGGGCAGCGGCTTCTACAATATGCCGGGCCTCGAACAGGTCGAGCAGATCGAGCTCGACACGCCCTTCGGAAAACCGTCGGACCCCTATTTTCGCGGCCGTTTGGGCGAAGTTGAAGTCATATTTCTCGCGCGCCACGGCAAGGGCCATCGGATTCTGCCCAGCGAGATAAATTTCCGCGCAAATGTTTTCGGAATGAAACAGCTTGGCGCCGAGTACCTGGTCTCGGTCAGCACCGCCGGATCGCTCAAGGAAGAGATTCATCCCGGCGAGTTGATCGTGCCCGATCAGTTTATCGATCGCACCTACAATCGTCCCGCGACGTTTTTCGGCAATGGGATGGTCGCGCATGTGTCGCTTGCCAATCCGGTCTGCTCCGATCTGGCGCGGGACCTCGCCGACGCCGGACGCAGCGTCGATCCGACGCTGCACGAAGGCGGCACCTACGTGTGTATCGAGGGTCCGCAGTTCTCGACCCGCTCGGAATCTAATCTGTTCCGGTCGTGGAAAGCCGACGTGATCAGCATGACCGCGATGCAGGAAGCGCGGCTCGCGCGCGAAGCCGAACTTTGTTACGCGGTGTTGGCGCTGGTGACCGACTACGACTGCTGGCACGCGAGCGTGGCGGCGGTCGATATAGGAGAAATCCTGCGCGTGATGCGCGCCAACGTCGAGAAGGCGCAGGCCGCGGTTGCGCGGCTTGCCGGCCTGATCGCAAAGCGCGAGCGCGCCTGTGCATGCGGCAATGCGCTGGCCGGCACGATCATCACCGATCCGGCCGTGATTCCACCCAAGACCAAACGGGAGCTTGGGCTCCTGGCCGGCAAATATCTGAAGTGAATCGGAGCATGGTTATTACATGAGTATCGTGGTGGTGGGTTCGGTTGCCTACGATTCGCTCGAGACGCCCAACGGCAACGCGCCCGACGTGCTGGGAGGGTCTGCGACATATTTTTCGGTGGCCGCGCGATTTTTCGCGCCGGTGAGTATCGTTGCCGTGGTCGGCTCCGACTTCAAAGCCGAGTCGCGCCAGTTGCTCGCCGAACGCAACATCGATCTGCGCGGCCTCGAGCAGCGTCCGGGCAAGACCTTCCGATGGCACGGCCGCTATCACGCAGACATGAATAATCGCGACACCCTGTCGCTCGGACTGGGCGTATTCGAGAATTTTGCTCCGGTTCTGCTGCCGGACCAGCGCCGCTGCGACTACCTGTTCCTGGCCAATATCGCGCCGGAGTTGCAGGAGCGCGTGCTCTCGCAGGTGCAGAGTCCCCGGCTGGTGGCTGGCGACACGATGAATCATTGGATCCAAAACGAGGGTGAGGAGTTGAGAAAGCTGCTGGCGCGGCTGGATATACTCACGCTCAACGACGAAGAGGCGCGGATGCTTTCCGGCGAGCACAACCTCGTCAGGGCGGGGCGCGGGATCCTGAAAATGGGGCCCAAGACTGTGCTGGTGAAGCGCGGCGAGTACGGGGTGCTGCAATTCTCGCGCGACTCGATGTTCGCGGTGCCGGCCTATCCGCTTGAAGAGGTAGTCGATCCCACCGGCGCCGGTGATACGTTTGCCGGCGCGTTCATGGGCTACCTTGCGCGCAACGGACGCGTCACCGAATCCTCGCTGCGCACCGCGGTGGTTTACGGCAGCGTGCTCGCATCGTTCGTGGTCGAAAAATTTTCGCTCGATCGATTGCTTTCCCTGACTTGGGAAGAGATCGACAACCGCTACCGCGCATTTATCGAACTCACCGACTCGCATCACAGCCGATGGACCTCTCAATAGTCGTCCCGCTGTATAACGAGCGCGACAACCTTGCGCCGCTGCATCAGGATCTTGCGGCGGTGCTCGAGCCGCTCGCCATCTCCTACGAGATGATATTTATCGACGACGGCTCGGACGACGGCTCACTCGAGGTGCTACGCCGGGTGAAGGAGTCCGACCCTCACGTCCGTGTGATCAGGCTCGCACGCAATTCCGGGCAAACCGCGGCGCTTGCGTGCGGAATCTCGAACTCGAAGGGCGACATAGTGGTCGCGATCGACGGCGACGGCGAGAACGATCCGGCCGATATCCCGCGACTGCTCGCGCGCCTGGGCGAGGGCTTCGATCTCGTCAGCGGATGGCGCACGGAGCGCTGGAAGGGTGCGCGCCTGACGCGGCGGCTGCCGTCGGTTGCGGCCAATTCTCTCATTTCAAAGATCACCGGCGTGCGCCTGCACGACTACGGATGCACGCTCAAGGCCTATCGCGGCGACATGGTGCGGCAACTCCGCCTCTACGGCGAGATGCATCGCTTCGTCCCCGCGATCGCAGCCGAGTATGGCGCGCGAATTACCGAGATGGAAGTGAACTTCCGTCCGCGCCGCTCCGGCGCCTCAAAGTACGGACCGGGCCGAATCCTGCGCACGTTTCTGGATTTGATCACGGTGCGTTTTCTGTCGGGATACTCGACCCGGCCGATTCAGGTTTTCGGCGCGATCGGCGTCGTGCTTGGCGGCCTCGGAACGCTATGGACCGCGTGGCTGGTGTTCGAGAAAATTATCTTGGGGCATCCGCTGGCGGATCGTCCGGCTCTGCTGCTGGCCGTCCTGCTGGTGGTGGTCGGCGTGCAATTGGTGAGTATCGGGCTGCTAGGCGAGATGCTGGCGCGGACCTATCACGAGTCACAGGGCAAACAGATATACGTGATCAAAGAGGAATTTTAGGCGGCCACGCACTATGAATATCGCAGTTATCGGAACCGGCTATGTGGGCCTGGTCAGCGGCACCTGCTACGCCGAGAGCGGCAACGAAGTAATCTGCGTCGATATCGACGCGATGCGCATCGCCTCGCTCAACGAGGGCAAGGTGCCCATCTACGAGCCCGGCCTCGAAGAACTGGTCCGCCGCAACGCCAAAGAAGGACGCCTGCGGTTCACGCTCGACATCGCCGACGCAGTCGCGCAATCGATGGTTTCGTTTATTGCGGTCGGCACGCCGATGAGCAAATCGGGCGCCGCCGATCTGAGCGGAGTGTTCAAAGCGGCCGAGGATATCGCGAAGTCGGTCAGCGGCTACCATGTGATCGTAATCAAGAGCACCGTTCCTGTCGGCACCAACGACAAGGTGCGCGAGCTTCTCGTGCGCATGGGCAAGCATCAGGTGGACGTTTGCTCGGTGCCGGAATTTCTGAAGGAGGGCGCGGCGGTCGAGGATTTCATGCGCCCTGATCGCGTGATAATCGGCAGCCGCAGCGACCGCGCGACCGCGATTCTGCGCGAGATTCACGCGCCGTTCGTCCGCACTGATAATCCGATCCTTGTGATGGATCCGAAGTCCGCGGAGCTCTCGAAGTATGCGGCCAACTCGATGCTGGCAATCAGAATCTCTTTTATCAACCAGATCGCGAACCTGTGCGACGCGGTCGGCGCCGATATAAACGCGGTGCGGCGCGGTCTCGGCTCCGACCGCCGGATCGGTTCGCAGTACCTGTTTCCGGGCGTCGGTTACGGCGGCTCGTGCTTTCCCAAAGACGTGCAGGCGCTGATTCATACCGCATCGGAGAACAACCAGAACTTTTCGCTGCTCAAAGCGGCCGAGGAAGTCAACGCCGGACAAAAGCGCGTGCTGCCGATGCGCGTGAAGCAGCATTTCGGCGACGACCTGACGGGCAGGACCTTTGCGATTTGGGGCCTGGCGTTCAAGCCGCGCACCGACGACATGCGCGAGGCGCCCTCGCTCGTTGTGATCGGCGAGTTGCTCGCGGCGGGCGCCCGGGTCCAGGTCCACGATCCCGAGTCGCTCGAGAACGCGCGCAAGATCCTTGGTGATCGGGTGAGCTACCACAAAACCAATTACGAGGCCTTAGAGGGCGCCGACGCGCTGCTGATCTGCACCGAATGGAACGAATTCCGTCATCCGAATTTCCAGCGAATCAAATCCGAGCTGAAACAGCCGGTGATATTCGACGGGCGTAACCTGTATGATCCTGATCTGATGAAAGCGCTCGATCTTCAATACTACTCGATCGGGCGCTCTCCGGTCTGAACGCGGGCACCTTGCTATGCGAATTCTCGTAACTGGCGGCGCGGGCTTTATCGGATCGCATACTGTTGACGCGCTTATCAAAGAGGGTGCCGGCGAGGTTGCGGTTCTTGACGATCTCTCGGCCGGCAATCGCGAGCAGGTAAATCCGAAAGCGCGGCTGTATCAGGCGGATTTGCGCGACGCCGCCGCCGTGCGCGAGATTGTGGCCAAGGAACGGCCCGAGGCAATCTATCATATGGCCGCGCAGATGGACGTGCGGCGCTCGGTTGTCGATCCCGCCTTCGATGCGCAGGTCAATATCGTCGGATTCTTGAATCTTATAGAGGCGGCGCGAAAGCACAGTTTGAAGCGCGTCGTGTTTTCATCCACTGGCGGCGCGATTTACGGCGAGCAGGATAGCTTCCCCGCCACCGAGGAGCATCCGCGCCGTCCGGTAAGTCCGTACGGAATCGCCAAGCTCTCGACCGAGTCGTATCTGTTCTTTTACCGCGTGCAATACGGAATCGATTATCTGGCGCTGCGGTACGGCAACGTCTATGGGCCGCGGCAGGATCCGCATGGAGAGGCTGGCGTGGTCGCGATTTTCAGCGGGAAGATTCTTGACGGACAGCCATGCGCCATTTACGGCGACGGCACTCAGACCCGCGATTATGTTTTCGTGCGCGACGTGGTCCGCGCCAACATGGCAGCGCTTTCGGCCAAGGCCTCGGGAATCGCGATCAATATCGGCACCGGAATCGAAACCAGCGTCAACGATCTTTACTCGACTATCGCCGCGATCGCTGATTTCCCGGCCGCCGCCGAGCACGCGCCGGCGCGCCCCGGCGAGCAGAAGCGTTCGGTAATCTCGCCCGCGCTTGCCCAGAAGGAACTCGGATGGCGCCCGCTCGCGGCGCTGCGCGATGGGCTGGCCGAGACCTTTCAGTATTTCAAGGCGCACAGGAAGTAAGCGGGCCTCGATGACGGATCCGGCCTCGATTCGCAATTTCTCGATTATCGCGCATATCGATCATGGCAAGTCCACGCTTGCCGATCGATTGCTCGAACGCACCGGTGCGCTCACCAAGCGTGAGCTCAAGGAACAATTTCTCGACTCGATGGACCTGGAGCGCGAGCGCGGTATCACGATCAAAGCGCGCAGCGTGCGTCTGGCTTACCAATCGATCGCGGGCAAATCCTACGTGCTCAATCTTATCGATACTCCCGGCCACGTCGATTTTGCCTACGAAGTGTCGCGCAGCCTGGCCGCGTGCGAGGGCGCGCTGCTGGTCGTCGATGCGAGCCAGGGCGTCGAGGCGCAGACGCTGGCCAACGTTTATCTCGCGCTCGATCACGGGCTTGAAATTATTCCGGTGATCAACAAGATCGATCTGCCTGGCGCCGACGTGGAACGAACTCGCAAGCAGATCGAGGAACTGATCGGCCTGCCCGCCGACGACGCGATCCTGACCAGCGCGAAAGAGGGCGTCGGAATTGACGAAGTGCTCGAAGCGATCGTCGCACGAATTCCCGCACCCAAGGCGAATCCCGACGAACCGCTACGCGCGCTTATTTTCGATAGCTGGTACGACAGCTACGAAGGCGTGGTCGGCTTGGTCCGGGTCAAAAGCGGCGTGCTGAGTCCGGGGATGAAGATCCGCCTGATGGCCACAGGAGCGGCCGGTGAGGTGATGCGGCTGGGGCATTTCACGCCGCACGAACAATCCGCCGAGGTGCTCGGACCCGGCGAAGTCGGTTACGTCGTCGCCGGAATCAAGACCGTGGCCGACATGCGCGTGGGCGACACCGTTACCGACGCGGAGCGGCCCGCGGCGCAACCGTTGCCGGGCTTCAAGGAATTGAAGCCGATGGTGTTCGCGGGACTCTACCCGACCGAAGCCAACCAGTACCCCGCGCTTCGCGACGCGATCGAGAAGCTGACGCTGAACGACGCAAGCCTGGTCTGCGAGCCCGAATCGTCGCAGGCCCTGGGCTTTGGCTTTCGCGCTGGATTCCTGGGGCTGCTGCACATGGAGATCGCCCAGGAGCGGCTCGAGCGCGAGTTCGGAATCAACCTGATCGTCACCGCCCCGACCGTCGCGTATCAGATCCGAACCACGGCGGGTGCGACCATGATGGTCGATAATCCCGCGCTGCTTCCGCCCGAGAATAGTCTCGAGGCGATCGAGGAGCCGTTCATCTTGTCGTCGATTCACATGCCCGATGAATTTCTGGGCGCGGTGATGAAGCTGTGCGAGGACCGGCGCGGCCTGCAGCGGGACTTGAAGTATTTAGGCGACAAGCGCGTCATTCTGCATTATGAGCTTCCGCTGGCCGAGATTGTGTTCGATTTTTACGACCGGCTGAAGTCGGTCAGCCGCGGTTACGCCTCGCTCGACTATGACTTTCTGGACTTCCGGGCGGGGCCTCTGGTTAAATTGGATATCCGGATCAACGGTGAGATAATCGACGCGCTCTCGATAATTGTGCATCGCGACAAGGCCTACGAACGCGGCCGCGCGCTATGCGCCAAGATGCGGGAGCTGATCCCGCGCCAGATGTTCGAGGTCGCGATTCAGGCCGCAATCGGCGCCAAGATTATCGCGCGCGAATCGGTAAACGCGTTGCGCAAGAACGTCACCGCGAAATGTTACGGCGGTGATATTTCGCGCAAACGCAAACTCCTCGAGAAGCAGAAGGAAGGCAAGAAGCGGATGAAGCAGGTTGGCCGGGTCGAAATTCCGCAGGAGGCTTTCCTGGCCCTGCTCAAGGTCGGGGAGTAACCGCTCGTGAGCGAACCGCTTCGCAGCGCCGAGCGCCAGGAGCTTTCCCCAACCTCCGCGCCGATCGCGCGAAAGTCCGTCCTGCGCGAGTACGGCGAGGCGCTCGGGATCGCGATGATCCTGGCGCTGTTGATCCGCACCTTTTTCATCCAGGCATACGAGATTCCGTCAGGCTCGATGGAGCCGACGCTCCTAGTCGGCGATCATATTCTGGCCAACAAGCTGGTCTATGGCTTCCGGATGCCGAATTCGATCTTCGGCCTGACAATCGGCGGCCTGCCGTACGGGCATTACCTGTTTCGCCTCGAACCGATCCGCCGCGGCGACGTGGTGGTCTTCGTCTATCCGCGCAATCCGACCGAGGATTATATCAAGCGCGTGGTCGGAATCCCGGGTGACGTCGTTGAAGTAAAAGCCGGCAAGGTATGGCTCAACGGTGCACCTATGCCCGATCCCCACGCGCATTTCGAGGTGCCTGACAGCGAGCGCACCACCGCCTCGGTCCGCGATTATTTTGGCCCGGTGACGGTTCCGCCAGGCGACCTGTTCATGATGGGAGATAATCGCGACGACAGTTCCGACAGCCGCTTCTGGGGCTTCGCGCCTGAGGATAATGTTGAAGGGCGCGCTATGAATATCTATTGGTCGTGGGATAGCGACAGCAGTAGGATCGTGCCGCTCAGATGGTCGCGCTTTGGTATGGCGGTCCGGTAGGTTTTAAGGGCGGCGCAAGGCGCATTGGGTTGGGAAGCAATGAGGATGATTCACTACGAAAGCGCGGCGGCGAAGGGACGCGAGCCGGCTGCGACCTCGGCGGCGGAGTAGGATGGCGATGGGCGAGCCGTTGCGTACGATGAAACCGCCGGTGCCCGCGCGCTCCGCGCCGCCACCGCCGCGCAAATCGATCCCGCGCGAGTACGCTGAGGCGCTGATAATCGCGCTCGTGCTCGCGATCGTTATCCGGACGTTCTTCGTCCAGGCATACAAGATTCCTTCCGGATCGATGGAGCCCACGCTGCTGGTGGGCGATCATATTCTGGTCAACAAACTCATCTACGGACTCAGGGTGCCCGACTCGCTTCTCGGCCTCGATATTTCCGCGCTGCCGCTTGGAAAGTACCTGTTCCGAATCGAGCCGATTCATCATGGCGACGTGGTGGTGTTCGTGTTCCCTCCCGATCCGACCAAGGATTTCATCAAGCGCGTAGTCGGACTTCCCGGCGATACGGTTGCGGTGAAGAACGGCAAGGTATGGTTAAACGGCGCGGCGATGCCCGATCCGCATGCGCATTTTGAGGTGCCTGACGCCGAGCGCTCGGCGGTCTCTCCACGCGACAACTTTCCACAGATCGGCACGGACGAGGGCACGCTGGGCGCGGTTACCGTTCCGCCCGGAAAGATCTTCGTGATGGGGGATAATCGCGATCGCAGCTACGACAGCCGCTTCTGGGGTTTCGTCCCGGAAGATAATGTCGAGGGGCGCGCGATGATTATCTACTGGTCGTGGAACGCCGACGGCAGCGGTATCCTGCCGATCCGATGGTCGCGCTTCGGGATGATTATCGACTAGCGAAAGGAGCATCGCGTGGCTGCTGCTGAAGAAACGGTAACGAGAATTGGTACGATGCTCGAAGAGATGGGTGCGCGCTTCGAGCTGGTGATCGAAGCGGTCTCAGGCTACGGCGGCCGGCTTGACGCGCTGCGACAGGAACTGTTTGCGCAGTTCGCCGAGGTCGGGAGCCAGATCCGGTTTCTCTCCGATCAGATCGGCGAGAATCGCCGCGGTATCGCGACGGTCCGCGCCGACCTGGGCGCCGAAATGATTCGCCTGGGCGAGACGCTGGGCCGCACCCGCGTTGAGTTTCGCGAACAGTTTGCCGCCGCCGAAAGTGCGCTCCGGCAGGAGATAAGCACCCGCGCCGCCGAATCGCGCGAGCATACCAGCGCCGCCACCGCCCGCGCGGCAGACGACGCCGGCGCGCGTCTGGGCGAGTTCACCGGCACCGCCGCCAAAAAGATAACTGCCGAGTTGCAGAAGACCAACAAGGCGCTGGCGACCCTCGCGCGCAAGTTCGACCGCTTTGACGATCGAATAACGGTCCAGACTCGCGACCAGGATCAGCGCCTGCGCAAGCTCGAACAGCGCCGCAAATCCGCAGGCTAAACCCGCGGCTTGCTTCCGGGGAGCGGCAACGATACAAAATAGATACCTTTAATCTGCTACTGAGATAGCAGGAAGGTCATCATGATTGATTCATATCGCATCGTGTCCGGCTGCATCCGCAGGCCGGATTTTTTTTCGCGCCAATCCTCTTCCGCGAGGCGCGCACGATGACGCCCAAGCCGGAGGTCGCGCTCGACGCCAATGCGGTCGCGCGCTCGGTCAAGCGAATCGCGCACGAGATCGTGGAGCAGAACGATGGCGCCGGCGCTCTGGTGCTGATTGGAATTGTGCGTCGCGGCGCGTTCCTGGCCCTTCGAATCGCAGCGGAACTCGGTCGTGCCGGCCATGCGGACATCCCCGTCGGCACGCTCGACATTTCGTCGTACCGCGACGACGGCAAGGGCGCCCCCGGCGATCCGCGTCTGCTCGCACGCGACATTCCTTTTTCGCTCGACGGCAAGCGCGTCGTGCTGGTGGACGACGTGCTCTACACCGGAAGGACGGTGCGCTCCGCGCTCGACGCGCTTTCTGATCTCGGCCGCGCCGAATCGATTCAACTTGCGGTGCTGGTCGATCGCGGCGAGCGCGAGCTTCCGATCCGCGCCGATTTTATCGGCAAAAATATCCAGGCCCCCGCGGGGCAGCGGGTCTATGTCCGGCTGACCGAGGTCGATGGCGCCGACGCGGTGGTGATCGGCAACGGAAAATGACGCGGCTTGGCAAAATCGATCTCGTCTCGATCGAGGACCTCGCGTTGCCCGAGATCGAGCGCATCTTCACCCTGGCCGACGGCTTCGCCGCCACGCTCGAGCGCGGTGAGCCGCTCACGCTCGCAAGCGGCCTCATAATGGCGACACTATTCTATGAACCCTCGACCCGCACGCGGCTCAGTTTCGAGTCCGCGATGCATCGGCTGGGCGGCGCGGTGATCAGCTCGGCCGACATGAACGCGAGCTCGGTCGCCAAGGGCGAGAGCTTGGCCGACACTGCGCGAATAGTGAGCGGCTATGCCGACCTGATCGTGCTGCGGCATCCGCATGACGGCGCGGCCCGCGTCGCGGCCGAGTACGCGCCGTGCCCGGTGATCAATGCGGGCGACGGCAGCAGGGAGCATCCGACGCAGACCCTTTGCGATCTGTTCATCTTGCGGCGCAAGAAGGGCAAGCTCAAAGGGCTCACGATTGCGCTGTGCGGTGATTTGAAATTCGGCCGCACCGTTCATTCGCTGATTTATGCGCTCGCGCGCTTCGGCGCGAATATCGTCGCCGTCCCCACCGCCGGGATGGACGTGCCCGGCTATGTGCTCGAACGGCTTGCGGCGGAACGCCACTACAGTTTTTCAACTGTCACGATGGACGAGCTCAAGGGATTGGCCGGCGGACTCGATGCGCTTTACCTGACGCCCAGCGCGCCGCACCAGATGGCGCTGTTCACCGGCGACGTTCCGCTCGACAAGCTTCCCGCTGCCGAACCTCCGGTCTCACTCGATGCGTTTTATGTAACGCGGTTGCAGAAGGAACGGATCGCAGGCAAGGACCCAAAGCCCGGCGATTACGTGAGGTTCGACGCCCGCGCGCTAAAAGGGCATCGCGCGCAGGAAGCGGTCGTGATGCATCCGCTGCCGCGTACCGGTGAGCTCGCCTATGAACTGGACTCCGATCCGCGCGCGGTTTACTTCGAGCAGGCCGCCGCCGGCGTACCGGTCCGGATGGCGCTTATCGCGTGGCTTCTGGAGCAGACGCAGGCGGCCCGGCATGCGCCCGTCCCGGTGGGCGAAAGTATCCGTATCAAGTCCGAGCCGTCGCCGCGCTGCGCCAATGCCAACTGCATCACGCGGTTCGAGGGCGCGTACCTGCATCCCCGCTTCAGGCTTACGCGCGCGATCGATCGCGGCGCATTGCCGCTGCGCTGCGATTTCTGCGAGCGTGAGCTGCGAGTCGAATTCGCCGGCCATGCACGGACGCATCGCTATTATCGCTACGATGAAAACCTCTACGGCTACGTGCGCCAGTGGATCGCGGAAGATTCGCTGGCGGTGTTCGAGAGCGTTAAGCAAGCCGAGGAGACCGGCTACGAGCCCTACAAGCGCGGGCCTCAGCGCGAGGTTATGAACGCCGGCGAAATCGCGCGCGCGGTCGATTCGATGGCCGCGCAAGTGATCGCCGACGTGCCCGATCTCACCAACGTCTCGATCGTCGGGGTGGTGAGCCGCGGCGCGATGCTCGCGGTACGGATGCGCGATCTGATCGCGGCCAAGGCCGGAGTGCGTCCGCCCACCGCCGCGCTGGATGTTTACAGTCCCGGCGAAACGGTGGTTGCGCTCGACGGCGGCGAAACTCTCGCAGTCGAAGACCGCGTGATTGTGATCGTCGATGACGTGATCAACAGCGGCTGGACTGTCCAGCGCGCGATGACGACGCTGTGGCAGCGCGGGCGGCCGGCGTCGGTGAAGCTCGCCGTGCTGATCGACCGCGGGCATCGCGCGGTCCCGATTCGCCCCAACTACGTCGGCAAAAATATCCCGACCTCGCGCACCGATCGCGTGCAAGTTCGGCTCGCACCGCCGGATGCGGCCGGAAAACCCTCCTCGCACGATCGCGCGATGATCTACTCGATGGTGGAAGCGATGAAAGCGCCGGAGAGCGTCGGATGACGGTGGCGACGACGCTAATCCGCGGCGGACGCGTGATCGATCCCGCCTCGGGAATCGACGGGGACTTCGATCTGTTGATGATGAACGGTGAAATCGAGGCCGTCGAGCCTTCGGGCACGATTGCAGATGCCGCGGGCACGTCGGTGATCGACGCCACTGGATGTTGGGTGGTTCCGGGACTCATCGACGCGCACGTGCATCTGCGCGATCCCGGCTTCCCCGAAAAAGAAACTATCGCGAGCGGGCTGCGCGCCGCCGCCGCCGGCGGATTCACCGCCGTGGCGGCAATGGCCAACACCAATCCGGTCAATGATTCGCCTGCCACGACCAAATACATGCTCGAGCGCGCCGGCCAGGCGCATGCCTCGCGGCTGATTCCCGTCTCCGCGGTGACGCACGGACTCGCGGGTGTCGAATGCGTGAATTACGCCGCGATGGCCGATGCGGGAGCGCGGCTCTTCTCCGACGACGGGATGCCGGTGGACGACCCTGTGTTGCTGGGCTGCGCGATGGACGAAGTCGGGCGCCTGAATTTTGCAATCTCGCTGCACGAAGAAGATCGCCTCCTTTCCTGCAATGGCGCGATCAACGCGGGCGAGGTCGCGCGGCGACTCGGCGTGCCGGGCTACAGCGATGCGGCGGAGGCGGACCGAATCCGCCGCGATTTGGCGCTCGCGATCGGATCGGGCGCGCCGGTTCATATCGCGCACGTGTCGGCCCGCGAGTCGCTCGATCTGATCCGCGCAGCGAAGCGAAGCGGTGCGCGCGTGACCTGCGAGGTGACACCGCATCACTTTGCACTCGACCAGCACGCGGTGCTCAGATGGGGTCCGAACGCAAAGATGAATCCGCCGCTGCGCTCGCGCAACGACGTTGCCGCGATCCATGAAGCGATCGCCGACGGGACGATCGACATGATCGCTAGCGATCATGCGCCGCACGATCCCGCGTCGAAGCATCTCGATCGAATGGCCGGGTATTTTGATCCGGCGCGCGACGCGGACCCGCTATCGCCCGATGCGGCGCGGGACTTTTGCGCGGCCGCCAACGGTATCGTCGGACTCGAAACTTCGCTCGGCCTCGCGCTGGAACTGGTGCATCAATCATTGATTGGCGCCTCGCGATTAGTTGAGATGATGAGCCTCGCTCCGGCCGCGCTGCTGCGGCTCGACGCGGGAAGTTTGGCGACGGGAGGAGCGGCGGATATTACGGTGATCGATCCGAACATGGAATGGGCCGTCGAGCCGGCGCGGTTTCTGTCGAAGAGCCGCAACACACCGTTTGCGGGCAAACAACTGTGCGGCAAGGCGATCATGACGATCGTCGCAGGCGAAATCGTCTTCGACGCGCGCAAAGTGGCAGGCAAGCTGGAAAGATGAGCGTATCGGGAAAGACTGCAATCCTCGGGCTTGCGGACGGACGCGTTTTTCGCGGCCGTGCCTTTGGAGCGATTGGAGAAAAGGCCGGCGAACTCGTATTCAACACCGCGATGACCGGTTATCAGGAAGTTCTCACCGACCCCTCGTACAAAGGCCAGCTCGTCTGTATGACCTATCCGGAAATCGGCAACGTCGGAATTAATCGCGAGGACGCGGAGTCGCGGCGCGTTTACGTCGAAGGCTTTATCGTCCGCGAGTATTGGGACCGCCCGTCGAACTGGCGCGCCGAGATGGCGCTCGGAAAATATCTTGCGGAAGCCGGAGTGCCGGGAATCGAGGGAATCGACACACGCGCGCTGGTCCGGCATATCCGCGAGCACGGCGCGCAAGAGGCGGTCATCTCGAGCGTCGATCTCGATGCCGATTCGCTCGTCAGGAAGGCTAAGGCTTCCCCGGGTCTCATCGGGCGCGACCTTGTGAGGGAAGTCACTTGCGCCCAGGCTTACGACTGGCAGACCGGCGCGTGGCTGCTCGACAGCGGTTATCGCGATGCGACGCGCGAGGAGCTGCGCGACGCGCCGCTGGTCGTCGCGCTCGATTACGGAATCAAACTCAACATTTTGCGTCAGCTCGTCGCGACCGGATTTCGCGTGCGCGTGATGCCGGCGCGATCGAGCGCCGAGGAAATCCTCGCTGCGAATCCCGACGGAATTTTCCTGTCCAACGGGCCGGCAGATCCCGCCGCTCTGCCGTACGCTCACAAAGCGGTCGCGGGAGTGCTCGGCAAGCGCCCGGTCTTTGGCATCTGCCTTGGCCATCAGATAATCGGGCTGGCGCTCGGCGGGAAAACCTACAAGCTCGAGTTCGGCCATCACGGCGCAAATCATCCGGTGATGGACCTGCGCACGCGCAAGGTCGAGATCACTTCGCAGAATCACGGCTTCGCGGTCGATTCCGATTCGGTCGCCGGACGCGCCGAGCTGTCGCATGTGAACCTCAACGATCGCACCGTCGAAGGACTGCGCGGGAATGGCGAGACATTTTTCTCCGTGCAGTATCATCCCGAGGCGTCGCCCGGCCCGCACGATTCGAGCTATCTGTTCAAGCGTTTCAAGCGGATGGTCGAGCTGTTTCCGAAGCATGGCGCCGAGACGCTCGAGCGCGTCGCCGCCGAGGAAGCCGCCGCATCGAAATGACCAAGCGCAATCACCAGCAACTCGCCGAGAAGATCGGCCGGAAGATTTGACGTGCCGCTTCGCAAGGACCTGAAATCGGTTTTGCTCATCGGCTCCGGCCCGATCGTGATCGGGCAGGCGTGCGAGTTCGATTACTCGGGCACGCAGGCGCTCAAGGCGCTGCGCGAGGAGGGTTTGCGGCTCATCCTCGTGAACTCGAATCCCGCGACGATCATGACCGATCCGGAGCTTGCCGATCGCACCTATATCGAGCCGATGACGGCGGCGGCGATCGCCAGGATTATCGAACGCGAGCGCCCTGACGCACTGCTCCCGACCGTCGGCGGACAGACCGCTCTCAACCTTGCGATCGAGCTTGCGGAATCGGGAGTGCTCGAACGCTTTGGATGCGAGCTTATCGGCGCGAAACTTCCCGCGATCAAAAAGGCCGAGGATCGCGATCTCTTCAAACAGGCGATGATCAAGATCGGCCTTGAAGTCCCGCGCTCCGCGATCGCGCATTCGATGGAAGACGCGGAACGCGTCCGCATCGAGCTTGGAATTCCGCTGATCATCCGGCCGTCGCGCACGCTTGGCGGCACCGGCGGATCGATCGCGCGCACCCTGGAGGAGTATCGCGCCAAGGCGGCGTGGGGACTCGAGATGTCGCCGATTCACGAAGTCCTGATCGAAGAATCGATCGAAGGATGGAAAGAATTCGAGCTCGAGGTGATGCGCGACATGGCGGACAACGTCGTGATCATCTGCTCGATCGAGAACCTCGATCCGATGGGGGTGCATACCGGCGATTCGATTACCGTCGCTCCCGCGCAGACGCTGACCGACAAGGAATATCAGCTCATGCGCGACGCCGCGCTCCGGATTATTCGCGAGATCGGCGTTGACACGGGAGGTTCGAATATCCAGTTCGCGATCGAGCCGCGCACGGGCAAGATGGTGATTATCGAGATGAATCCGCGCGTGTCGCGGAGCTCCGCGCTCGCGTCCAAAGCGACAGGATTCCCGATCGCCAAGATCGCCGCGCGGCTCGCCGTAGGATACCGGCTCGATGAAATTCCGAACGACATCACGCAAAAGACTCCGGCCTGTTTCGAGCCGACGATTGATTATGTCGTAACCAAGATTCCGCGTTTCACCTTCGAGAAATTCCGCGGTGCCGCCGACGAGCTCGGTCCGCAGATGAAATCGGTCGGAGAGGCGATGGCGATCGGCCGCACTTTCAAGGAATCCCTGCAAAAGGCGCTGCGCTCGCTGGAGATCGGCTCATTCGGGTTCGAGAGCGCGCTCACCGGCGCGAACCGCGCGGAAAGGCTCGCGGAGGTCCGCGCCCAGATCGCAACCGCGAGCAGTCATCGCCTTTACCATCTGGCGGACGCAGTTCGGCTCGGAATATCGCGCCCCGAAATCTTCCAGCTCTCGAAGATTGATCCCTGGTTTATCGATGCGGTCGCCGATCTTGTCGAGAGCGAGAAGCGCGCCGCCGCGGAGCCGCTCTCGGAGAGTTACTTCCGCGAATTCAAGGCGATGGGTTTCGCCGATCGGCGGATCGCCGGTCTGCGCGGATGCGAGGAATCGGAAATCGCGGCGAGCCGCCGCGAATTCAAAGTCCTGCCGGTGTTCAAGACCGTCGATACCTGCGGCGCCGAGTTCCACGCCTTCACCCCCTACTTCTATTCGACCTACGAAGGCGAAGACGAGGCGCGGCCGACCGATCGCAAGAAGGTGATGATCCTGGGTGGCGGCCCGAATCGGATCGGCCAGGGAATCGAATTCGACTACTGTTGCGTCCACGCGAGCCTGGCGCTGAAAGAGGCGGGCTTCGAGACGATCATGGTCAACTGCAATCCGGAGACGGTCTCGACCGACTACGATATATCCGATCGTCTCTATTTCGAACCGCTCACTTTTGAAGATGTGATGGCGATCGCCGAACGTGAAAAACCTATGGGCCTGATCGTTCAGTTCGGCGGTCAGACTCCGCTGAAGCTTGCGGTGGCGCTCGAGCGCGCTGGCGTGCCGATTCTGGGCACAACGCCCGATGCGATCGATCGCGCCGAAGATCGCGAGCGCTTCAATGCCGTCGTCGAAAAGCTCGGGCTCAAACAGCCCCAGGGAATTCTGGTCCGCTCCTTGGAGCAAGCAGTCGCCGGTGCAAGCCGGATCGGTTATCCAGTTCTCATCCGTCCCTCGTACGTCCTTGGCGGACGTGCGATGGAGGTGATCGCCGACGAGACCGCGCTGCGCCGCTACGTCGCACAGGCATTCGAAGCGTCGGAGCGCCATCCGCTGCTGGTCGATCGTTATCTTCAGGGCGCGATCGAGGTTGACGTCGATGCGATCGCCGACGGCGACATCGTGGTGATCGGAGGAATCATGGAGCACGTTGAGCACGCGGGAATTCATTCCGGCGACAGCGCGTGCGCGCTTCCGCCGCGCTCGCTATCACCGGCGATGCAACGCGACCTGATGGATCACACCCGCAAGCTCGCGCGCGAGCTTGGGGTGGTCGGACTCATCAACGTGCAATACGCAATTTTCAAAGATGAGATTTATATTCTCGAAGTAAACCCCCGCGCGTCACGCACGATTCCGTTCGTCAGCAAAACGATTGGCGTTCCGCTGGCCAAGCTGGCCGCGCTGGTGATGGCGGGCAAGAAGCTCGCCGACCTCGGCTTCACCACCGAGCGCGTGCCGCGCCATGTCGCGGTCAAGGAGTCGGTTTTCCCGTTTGCGCGCTTCCAGGGCGTCGATACGATTCTTGGGCCGGAAATGAAATCGACCGGCGAGGTGATGGGAATCGACACTTCGTTCGCGATGGCGTTTGCGAAAGCGGAACTCGCGGCCTCATCGGATCTTCCGCTCGACGGGTTGGTGTTCATCAGCGTGCGCGACGCCGACAAACCGCTGCTCGGCCCGATCGCGCGCGGCCTCGCCAACATGGGGCTGCGCCTGGTCGCGACGCACGGCACCGCGCGCTTTATCCAGGCGCTCGGCTATCAGTGCGAGACGATTAACAAAGTGCTCGAGGGCAGCCCGCATATCGTAGATGCGATGCGCGCGGGGAAAGTCGCGATGGTGATCAACACACCTGATGCGGACGGCACCGCTGACTCTTTTTCGATTCGCCGCACCGCTCTGGAGATGCGGTTGCCGTATTTCACCACGATGGCGGGTGCGCAAGCGGCGGTCGAAGGAATCACCGCGCTCAAATCAGAACCATTCGAAGTCCGCGCCCTGCAGGACTACAACCGCGGTTAGCATGCCGCGCAACAGGGCTCTGAAAGCCGATGCGCGCCATGTCCGCCGATAGCGCCAAACAACCCGGCACGGTCGGCACGCCACTTTCGCCGGAAACATCGGTCGCGGATCTGCAAGGAGTAGGTCCCAAGCGCGCGCGCGCGATGGCCGAGCGCGGAATCCAGACGCTTCGCGATCTGATTTTCCATTTGCCTGCGCGCTATCAGGACTGGCGCGGCTTGACCAAATTCACCGACCTTGCGCCCGGCGCGACCGTGACGGTCGCGGGCGAGCTCGGAAAAATCTCGGAGCGTCCGATGCGCGGCTCGCGATGGCGCCGGCTCGCGAGCGGTTTGCTCACCGCGCAGGGCGGGGCGCGGGTTCGGTTGGTGTGGTTCAATCTTCCTTCGTACATGCGCGGGCGGATGCCGGCCGGCGAGCGCGTTCTTGCACACGGGCGCGTGACCGCCAACGCGGACGGCGGAATCGAGATCGTTCAGGCCGAGCTGCATTTGCTTTCGTCGGGCGAACCACCGCCCGTGCGTCCGATCTATCGGCTGCCCGCATCAATCGGCCAGCGGCTGTTCTCGTCGCTGGCTCACAAAGCGCTCGTTAGCGTCGGCGACAAACTTCGCGGGGCCGTGCCCGGCGACTTGCGCAGTGGATTATCGATCTCGGAAGCGCTGCGATATCTGCACGAACCGCCGGCCGGCGCGGATCACGCGGCGCTCGACCGCGGCGAGTCGCCGGGACATCTGGCGCTCGCGTTCGACGAGTTGTTCGCCTTCGAGCTCGCGCTGTGCCTGGAGCGCGAACGCGCCGCCGAGCGCGCCGGTATCGCGCTCGCGAGCGCAAAGCCCGTGACCTCGCGATGGCTCAGCGAGTTGCCGTTCGCTCTGACCGGCGCGCAATCCCATGCGCTGGGAGAAATTGGCGCCGACCTCGAGCGTCCGTCGCAGATGAACCGGATGCTCCTGGGCGACGTCGGCAGCGGCAAGACGATCGTTGCGTTCTGGGCGGCGCTGCGCGCGGTCGAGTGCGGCTATCAGGCCGCGATCATGGCGCCGACCGAGCTTTTGGCGGAACAGCATCACGCGAGCTTCCAGAGCCTGTGCGGCAGAGTCGGGATCGTGGCCGGCCTTCTGACCGCGAAGGTGACCGGCGCGGCCCGCGCTTCGACGCTCAGGACGCTCGAGTCGGGCGCGATGCCGATCGTGTTTGGCACGCAGGCGATAATCCAGGAGCGCGTGAAGCTTCGCCGCCTCGGCCTTGGCGTGATCGACGAGCAGCATCGCTTCGGCGTGTTCGATCGCGCGCGGCTGAAGGCGCTTGGCGCGGAGGCAAATCTGCTGATGATGACGGCGACGCCGATTCCGCGCAGCCTCGCCCTCAGCTTGTTCGCGAATCTCGAAGTCTCGTTCCTCGACGAGTTGCCGCCGGGGCGTACGCCGATCACGACAGAGATTTTTGCCGAAGCCGATCTCGATCGCCTGGAGGCGATCGTGCGTGAGGAATTGCGCTTGGGCAATCGCGCGTACTATGTGCTGCCGCGAATCGAGACTGCCGAGGATGCCGGCGACGACGAGGTGAAATCGGTGACCGCGATGGCGGAGCGGCTGCGCCGCGGCGCGCTTGCCGATTTCAAGATCGCGATCATGCACGGCAGGATGCGTGCGAGCGACAAGGAAGCGGCGATGCGCGAGTTCCGCGACGGCGCGATCCAGGTGCTGGTCTCGACCACTGTGGTTGAAGTCGGAATCGACGTGCGCGAAGCGTCGGTCATCGTGATCGTCGCCGCCGACCGCTACGGGCTGGCGCAGTTGCATCAGCTCCGCGGCAGAGTAGGGCGCGGACGCGCGGCCTCGCGATGCTTTCTGGTCGGATCGCGCGACGCCGACGTTACCGCGCTCGAGCGGTTGCAGGTGATGATCGCGTGCACCACTGGCGCCGAAGTCGCGCGCGAGGATTTGCGGATCCGCGGTCCCGGCGATCTGCTCGGCGCGCGGCAGACGGGTGCGCTGCCGCTCAAGTTTATCCACCTGGTGCGTGACCCGCGCACGATTGAGAAAGCCCGCGCGATGGCTGAGGAGTGGCTCAAGCGCGACCCGGGGCTCAAATCGCCCGCATCGCAAGAAGCCCGCCGTGCGATTCGGCGGATGCTTTCTCATGGGTTCAGCCTGGGCGATGTAGGCTAGAATGAAAGTATGCCTCGCGGACCTAAGTCGAAACTTGGCCAGCCGGCGGCAGCGCGGCGCCGCCGCATCCCAGTCCGTCGCGAAGTCTCGGCCGGAGGAATTGTGTGGCGGCGCAGTGAGAGCGGACTCGAGATCGCGATGATTCGTCCGCACGGCTCGGAAGCGTGGGCCCTCCCCAAGGGCCATATCGAAAAGGGCGAGAGCGTAGAGGAGGCCGCGATTCGCGAGGTTCGCGAAGAAACCGGCCTCGACGTAAGCGGGGTCCGCCCGCTGGGCGACGTCGCGTACATCTTTTCGTGGCGCGACAAGCGCCGCGGCGCGGTCACGCGCGTGAGCAAGCGAGTGCATTTTTTTCTGATGGAATTTGCAAGCGGTGACACCGCCGATCACGATCATGAGATCGACCAGGTCGCGTGGGTGCCGATCGGCGCCGCGCACGATCGCGCCAGCTACGCCAACGAGCAGGTGCTGATCGATAAAGCGCGCGCGCATCTTCAGGGATGATTCGGCGAGGTGTCGGCGGGGGTTCCGGCGAGCGCGGCGTTCGGGATCGGATGTCCTCCGATCGTGCTCGCGCGCCAGACCGCGGGCCCGAGCACTCCCATGTACGAGGCGGCTTCACCGATTACGATCATGACCGCTTTCTCACGATAGTCGATCTCGTGGGTGGTCGAGCCGAGCAACCGATCGAGCAGCGGAGCATAGATTGTCGCGAACTTGTCCGCGGCGCCGCTGTCGGTGAACGCGATTATGCCGATAACCGAAATCGCCCGCTGATCTTGCAGGACCACGAATCGATCCCCGGTCCATCGCGCCGCGACGGCGGCTTCGGCCGTGTCTCTGCCGAGATTGCGTTGGAGGATCACGCGAACCAGCAGCTCGCCCAAGGTGAATTCATCTACGTTCTTCCACGCCGGCATCACCGGCTGGTATCCGCCGATCGTGATTTTCAGCGGTAGCTCCGGATGCTCGAAGTACGCTTCGGGGTGGATTATCTGATGCGTGGATTGCGGCGGGTTGGCGTAGAGCGCATCGACGGCTTTCCAGCCGCCCCGGCGATAGGCCTCCGACACGAACTGCACGCCCGCGGAATACTGAAACAACAGCGGCACGCTCAGGCCTTCGGGCGTGCCGGGAGTCTCGGAGGCGAAAATCTGTGGAAGGTCGTTGAGCTTCGAGAGCATCGCGTCGAGCGCGGCGTTGTCCATCGATCCGGTCACGTACCCCATCCCCGCGATGGTCGCGTCGCCTTCCGCCACGGACTTAAACGCGAGCGCGCGATCGTCCTCATCTTTGAGCGCCTCGAGCCGGTTGCCGAGATCGAAATTCTGATCCTGCAGCGCGTGAGTCAGCTCATGCGCCAGCAGCATTTCGCCGACCAGATCGCGCTGGACCAGGAACTCGGCGGCGCGGTTGAAAAATCCGATATCAGCGGAGCCTTCGACCAGCACCATTTCATGGGCATGCGGATCGTAAAATCCCGCCACCTGGCTGCGCAGCAGTTTTAGCTCGGAGGCCTTAAGGTCGATGCCGGCGGGATAAAGTCCGATCAGCGCGCCGGCGGCACCCTCGGCCGCCATCTCGTCGTCGGTGTTCTCGCGCGTGAGCTCGCGCTCCATCTGCGCCTCCGCCTCGTCCTGGGTTTCGACGATCAGGGGCACGGGAGCTTTGAAGCTCAACTGCCGCAGCTGCTGGATGCCTAGCTCGATCTGGCCGGCCTTCGCCTCATTCACCTTGCCGCGATTGACCAGGGTGTAGGCGCATCCCGCGGCGGCGATCGCGAACCCGAATAAGAGGACGGCGCGGTACACGGTTCTCCGCGGGCTGATTTCGCGCAGGATCATTCTCTGATGAAGGAAGCCGTTCGCCGTTTCCGAATATTATCTAATCGCTGACGATGATGATCGGATAGCCAAGCTTTGCCGTCTCGGCCGCGCGCGCCTGCGCGGCGGAGCGAGTGTCGAACGCGCCCATCCGCACACGGTAATAGTGGCGCCGCTGCGCGGCAACCTCGTCGATGCGAACGTCGTGGTAGGCTTGGTTCAATTGATCGCCGAGCTGATGCGCGTATTCCGAACTCTCGAACGATCCCACCTGCACGTACCAATTCGGCTGCGAGCCGACTTCGCGCGAGTGGCGCGGCTTGGACAGCAGATCGATCCGCACGTGCGCGGTGCCCTTGTCGAGCATCCCGATTATCGCCGCGGCCTTGTGCGACAGGTCGATCTTGCGGCCCTTCTTCAACGGTCCGTGATCGTTGATCGTGACCTCGACCGAACGCCCGTTGTCCACATTGGTTACCATCACGCGACTCCCGAGCGGATAGACCATCGAGGCGGCGGTGAAATCGTTCTGATCATAAATGTCGCCGGTCGAGGTTCGATGCCCGTTGAATCCGGGTCCGTACCATGAGGCGACTCCGTACTGCGAACGCGACTTCGGCGCGGGCTTGGGAACCTCGACCACCGGCGACGGCGGCTGGTAGGTGGTGGTCGCGCACGCGGCAATCGCGAAGCTCAGCACCAGCGCGGCGCCACTTCGCAAAATCCGGTTATGAATTTCGTTTTTGTCCACCTCCACCATCACACCCCGCCGCGCTGACAATCGATTTTCATTCGAATGCGCCCAAGCGTCTGTTGATGAATCAATCCCCGCCCCTTAGAAGCCGGTCCCAATGATGGTAGCATCCGAGGCGTTATTGAAAGAACGAATATGTTGCGGACTAGACAGGACTTGGAGGAGATCGAGACGCGCACGCTTGCGCCCTATGCGATGCTCTCGCGCGAGAGCCGCGGGCGCCGCGTCGCCGAGCCGGAGCATCCGATGCGCACGGTGTTCCAGCGTGATCGCGACCGCGTGATCCATTCGGCCGCGTTCCGCCGCCTCGAATATAAAACTCAGGTATTTGTTAATCACGAGGGCGATTATTACCGTACCCGCCTGACGCATACGCTCGAAGCAGCGCAGGTGACGCGCACCGTCGCAAAGGCGCTGGGGCTGAACGGCGAACTGGCGGAGGCAATCGCACTCGCGCACGATCTCGGGCATACCCCTTTCGGGCACGCGGGCGAGAGGTGGCTCAATGAACTGATGACGCCGTACGGCGGATTTGATCACAACGCTCAGAGCCTCCGCACGGTAGATTGGATTGAAGTGCGCTACCCGACTTTCCGCGGGCTGAATCTCAGCTTCGAGGTGCGCGAGGGCATTATCAAGCACTCGGATTTTCAGAAGCGCCCGTCGGCGCAGGAATTCGATCCCTCGACCTATCCGTGCCTGGAGGCGCAGATCGTCGATCTGGCGGACGAGATCGCGTACCTCGCGCATGATGTTGACGACGGACTCAAGTCCGGGATGCTCACGGTCGAGAATCTCAACCAGTCGTCCCTGTATGCGGACGCGGCCGCCGGCGCGCGCGCAGCCACTCCAGAAGCCGACGTGCGCGTGATGCGCTATCAGACCGTGATCAGAATGATCGACGCGATGTCCACCGACCTGATGACGAACCTCGGCGTCGAGATCGAACGCGCGCGAATCAAGGGCGTCCCGGATGTGCGCCGCGCGGGCAGGGCGCTTGCGACATTTTCTCCACTGATGGCGCCGCGGGTCGATGAGATGAAGCAGATCATGCGCGACCGGCTCTATCGCCATTATCGCGTGAGCCGGATGACGGAGAAGGCGGGGCGAGTACTCGCGCGCTTGTTCGAAACCTACATGACCGAGCCGCGCCAGATGCCCGAGCATGTGCTGGCGCGAGCCGAACGCGACGGCGAGCCAATCCCGCGGGTGGTGGCGGATTATATCGCCGGGATGACGGATCGGTTCGCGCTCGACGAATATCGCAAGCTGTTCGATCCCGATGAACGCGTCTGAGACTCCGCCGCCGCCGCGCGGCGCGAACCGCCGCGTGCGGACCCTTGTGCTGCGGCGCCAGGACCATATCGGCGACACACTCGGCCTTGCGTTCCTGGAAGCGCCGGAGAGCGCGGGTGAGGCGATCCTCGCGCGCGTGCGCGGATATCTGGGGGCGAAGGTAAAAATCCTCAAGGCTGAAATCTCTCGCGATCGGATCGAGGTCGAAGTCGAGTCGCGCGGATGGCCCGACGAAGCGGCGCGGCTTGCGGCCGCGGCGCGCGATCTCGGCCAGAAGGGCGCGCGCCGAAATGCCGAGTCGATGTTCCGAGAGGCGATCGCGATCGATCCGTTGAACTCCGGCGCGATGGCAGGCTATGGGCTCGCGCTTGCGGCGCAGGAGCGCGACGCCGAAGCACTGGACGCGCTACGCCGCGCGCGCGAGTTCGGCGCGGATGGGGCGGAGCTGCTGATCGCGATGGGGCAATGCGCGGCGCGCCTCGATCGCAGAACCACCGCGCTCGGCTATTTCGAGCAGGCGCTGAAACTCGAGCCAAAGAACTTCGTGGCACGCCGCGCGATGAAAGCGCTCGGCCGGATTCCGCAGCCGGCATCGGCGCAGGACGCGGCGGCTCAACGCAACAAGCGCAACTAGGCGCAAGTCCGCACTCGCGAAGCAGAGAGATCCGGCGATCGGTGGGTTCGTTTCGCATATTTCAGGGTGCGCGGGCGCCGCTCACATCTAAAAAGTCCTCGCGAATGCTGACGAAGCGTTTTTCAGCGTTGGCTTCGTTGCGATTTTTCGGGCCGCCGTTTTTGGAGGGGTTGCACGCGCATTGCCGCCTAAGTATCGCCGCGAAGAAAAAGCGCATGCGGCGTTTCAGCGATACGCGCGGGGGCATCCACGCGCCCGGGAATGTCACATCGATTTGGCGGCTGATGCCCATGGAATCAATCTTCCACAAATCGCTCCCGAGCATAAGGCTGAACAGTTCAGCCATGAACAAATCTGGCAAAAACCCTAACGCGCGTTAGGGATCGCATCCTTTGGCTTAGCGGCCGGGCTCGGATGCATTTTTCCACACGCAGAGAAGGGGAATCGCGGCTTTTAATGGACCACGCGGCATCGCTCGCGAGGTGGAATCTGATCGCAACGGTCGCCGCGGTTTGATCCACTTTCCCGCGCGCGTGGCGGCGGCGCGCGAGCAAAGATCCCGCCGCGCGAATAGATATGGCGAGGTGAAAGCGGGCGCGCTAAAATTCGGCTGTGAAGAAGCTTCCGGCAAAGTCCACAGCGAAAAGCGCAAAACAGAGCGCTCGCGATAAAGAGATCCGCGAGGTCCTGCAAGACGCCGACTTCAAGAAATTCGATCCGGAATTGATGGACATTGCTCCGCGGACAGCTCCGAAACGCAAACGCTCGCGCTGAAGCGGGGCAGAGCATTTTGCCCGCGCCCCTCAGACCGTTGCCGTCATCCGCGCTAACTCGGGGTACGCAATCGCGAGGGTCAGCACGACCGTTCGGGATCCTTCGACTCCGGCCCGAGGAGCCTTCGGTCAGAGTCTGTGATCTGTTTGAGCCTATCGCCGTTTCCGTCATCCTGAGCGGCGGCCGTTGCGGCCGGAGTCGAAGGATCCCGGGCGTTCGCGCTACACAATCGCGAATACTCCTCAAGCCTTCCCGGTGCTTCCGCATCACCGCGCTGCTCGCACCGCGAGTGAGAGTCGGAACGCCAGAGGATGCAGGTCGTTCTCAAACGTTGAGTGGGCAATCGGAAGGGTCTACATGGCCGTTCGGGATCCTTCGACTGCGGCCCGAGCAGCCTTCGGTCAGAGTCTGTGATTTGTTTGAGTCTGCCGCCCCTTCCGTCATCCTGAGAGGCTGTGAGTGAAATGGGTTTGGGTGGTGGTCAGCCTCGATGGATCGAAGCGCGAGGAGTGGTTAGGAACTGGTTGGGTTTTGAATAGTCCGGGGAGAAGTCCGCGGTT
>JBOHWH010000194.1:0-16782 GCA_050736695.1 Binataceae bacterium (SeqCode)
AGAGTGAAGGGCGGCCGGAAAAACTGGGATGAACATGAAACCACAACCACCAACGACACGCCCCGGGAGGGGCGAAATAACCGACGGTCTCTACTTTTGAATGGCGGGAAATTGGGGGGCAGGCCAAGAGCAAAGCCGAAGAGTCGAACGCGGAACGTCCAGCCCTTCGGGGAAAAAGCGTTGACGTTTCAAACGCCTCTAGGAAGATTCAATTCTGTGACGTGTTGAACATTGTATGTGCGCCTTGGCGCCGTGCTCATGACACGTCCGGCGCTGAATCCCTGACGCGGTTACTCGGATCCGGCGCAATTCTTTGTTAAGCCGGAGTGTTTTTCACTTTTCCGTTGATCACGCCGAAATCCGGAGGCAGTTCATCTTCAGGTTTCGACTCCAGTTCAACCAAGCCGAATGTATTTGGAGCCGGGCGCGTGAAGAACAGATTGTTGCGAATGTATGCCCCAATGCTCCCGCTCAACGAAGCTTTTGAATCGTGATTGACTGGTTTCCCAAGCGCTTTGAGAATCTCGCTAACGTGGAGGGGCTTTCCCGCTTTTAGAATCACTTCACGAGCTTTTCCTACTGCGCTGTCGGGGCGCAATGTAGCGCTAGCTGCCTCAGATGGATTTTCTCTTGGAAGCAGCTTAATCGTCTCCTCTAAGCCAGAAACATAGGCGTTTGCTTCACGGACCTTGGTTCCAAGTTCGCGAATATTGGATTCCCATTGCTGAATTTCTCCATGTTTTCGCTCAATCTTTCTCTTCAATTCCTTACGAAGGTCCATGAGTTACCTCTGAGGACAGGTTAGCAGGCAAGCGCTAGGAAGGAAAGCGGCTGGAGAAAAAAGATAGCATCCGAAGTGAGATGTATGCTAAATCATCCTAATCTTCAAATGGAGGCGGGCAGGATGGGTAGCGTAAACTACGGCGATTTCACAAAATCTTTGGACGACGTAAGGGAGCAAGCTCCAAACGGCCAAACGTTCTGGATGGGCAGAAAGCTTCAGAGCGTGCTGAATTATGCGCGGTGGGAAAACTTTGAAGCTTTGATCGAAAAGGCAACGGTAGCATGCGCTAATTCAGGTGTTGACCCCGATGGTCAATTTCGCCGTACAACGAAGTTGATCACACATGGCAAGGGCGGGCAGCGAGAGATCAATGATTGGTATCTGAGCCGATACGCCTGCTATTTGATCGCGATGAACGGCAATCCCCAGGTTGAGGAAGTCGCCTACGCGCAGCAATACTTTGCGGTTGAAACCCGACTTCGAGAGCAGGAAAACCAACAAATTTCGAAATATGATCGAGTCGCACATCGAAGACGCGTAACTGCTACGGTCAAAGCCCTTAGTAGCGCCGCCAAGAAGTCGGGCGTCCAAAGATACGGGCTCTTCTATGATGCCGGGTATCGGGGCTTATACGGCGGATTGGGCCTGTCTGCTATCAAAGCAAAAAAGGGTATCGACCAAAAAGAGGAATTACTCGACCGGGCTGGACGAGTGGAACTCGCTGCCATCGAACTCAAAAACGCGACGACAGAGGAGCAACTGATTAGTTTGAGAGTTCAGACCGAACAGCACGCAATGGACACGCATCATCGTGTTGGTCAGGAGATCCGGACCGCTATTCGTAAGATTGGCGGCAAGATGCCTGAGGATCTGGCACCCGAAGAATCGATTAAGAAAATGGAAGCCGCCGGCAATCAAAAGCGCCTTCCACCTACGCCATAACTTTTTGTAGACAGTCTGCAAAATCCTAATGAGACGGTTTGGCGACTACTGAAGACTGGTGCATGAATGCGGTGGTTAAGCCCGCCCGCGGCTCTCTGCCGAGCCGCTCAAGGATGAGCTGGCAAATTTCAAAGCCAGGCCTGACGCGCAGCGGATATGGGCCAAAATTGTGCATTTCGAGAATTATGTGACCCTCGAATCCGCAATGAACAGTTGGCGCCGTCATATGGATCACAAGTCCAAGCCGTGCGAGAGTGCTACGACCTTCTACGCGAGCGGCTATCTTACATTTTCTTGGCAATTCGATGCGCTCATGAGTTACTCCAAGCGCGAATTGCTTTGGCTTCAACACCCAATAGCCTCCCGGTTCCAATGGCACCAGTCTCGCGTACTTATTTAGGAAATCTCTGATTCGGAGTGTTGAGAGGTCGATTTCGATAGAGTGTTCGACGCCAGCGGGTTCCTCAGCTACTAATTCCGCCGGCTCGCGTAGTCGGAAAAGCTCTGTGCCTAACGTCAGGTCAACTGCGGAGGCGTTGTATCTCTCCTGAGTTGGTCGAGGTTCGATTGCGATTACTTCATCTTCGAGCGCTCGAAGGATTTCGGCATCGCTAAGGATCATCTAGGATCTTTTACCATCGTAGAAGGAATTTGAATCCTAGGGCCTCTTGTGAAACTTCCTTGCGGCAAATCAACCAACGCCTGTCGGGTCTGCGGATCAAAATGAACCAAAGACACGCTTACAAAACCCCGTACAGATTCCCCCGCTGTTGGTTCTTCCTCCACCTTCACACTTCGTGAATCTACTAAGGCATCAATTTCCTGACCATTAGGAAGTTCAATCAGAACTTGCCGCTCAGTTGAAAACATACCCGGAAGCACCGTGCAAGGAATCGTCGCCATACCCCTGATCACTGCACCATTTTTAGCTTTTTTTTTCACCTCCATCTATCCATTCCTCCCTGAGCAGGAATTTATACTTTAAATTACATTCAGATTCCTAATTGATCTCGCTTGATGTATTCACAGTCAGTGAAACCAACTTAGACCTAACGCGCAGTTGGACACTAACTCATCGATTTATCCACAACCATTGTTTTCGCTTGATCTTCGCTTGCCAATAGGAAAAATTAACCCGTAGGCATCGCAGACCTGTCACGCCAGCACTAAAATGCAGTCTGAATCATCGGTGTCAACTTTCTATCAATCCCCAATGATCGGGAGCTTTCCGCTCACTCAGCGGTAACCACGACGCTGCCTACGAGCAGCCGGACGGATCAGGGATCGCTTCGCCCCTTGAGCGCATATCTTCAAGACAGAGTTCAATCGCCTCTTTGATATTAGCCATCGCCGCTGAAACTGTTTCTCCCTGGCTGTAGCATCCGGAAAGCGCGGGACAGGCGGCGACGTAGCCACCGGATTCGTCCGGTTCGAGCAGGACTTTGAAGTCAAGAATTTTCATTAAAATCCCTCCGATCCGGATTCACTTAGATTGTACCCAACCCCGGCCTCCTTCAAGCCCTGGTCGCGCCGGCATCCGCTCCCTTTCAGGAAATCCGGAAGTAGGCTATCTACAGTACTTGAGGCGGGTATTTTCCAAGTCCGGCCGTGCGCGGCTGGGCAAAGTAATTGGACCGCTAAAGGAACCGCGGAGGTTTTTCACGCTTGCAAGCTTTTGATTTTGAAGCCCCTACCAGTCTCGATGACGCTCTAAAGGTCCTCGCGGCGCATGGAGAGAAGGCGCGGCCGCTATGCGGCGGCACCGACTTGATCATCCAGATGCGCGCGGGAGTGCGCCGGCCCGAGCACGTCGTCGATATCAAGCAAATCAAGGAATTGCGCGAGCTCAAGTTCGACGCGAAAAGCGGCCTGCGCCTGGGCGCCGCCGTCCCCTGTATCGAAATTCACGAGAACTCCGAGATGCGCAAGCATTACCCGGGACTCACAGAGGCGGCGCATCTGATCGGATCGCTGCAAATCCAGAGCCGCGCATCGGTGGGCGGAAACCTGTGCAACGGCTCGCCCGCCGCCGACTCGACGCCCGCGCTGATCGCGCTGGGTGCGCGCGCGCGAATCGCCGGACCCAAGGGCGAACGCGAGGTCCCGGTCGATAAGTTCGTGCTCTCGCCCGGACGCACGGTCCTGGCCCCGGGCGAGCTTTTGGTGCAGCTCCTCATCCCTGCTCCCGCGCCGCATTCGAGCGACGCGTACCTGCGCTTCATCCCGCGCAACGAGATGGATATCGCCGTGGTCGGAGTCGGCGTGGCAGTCACCGTCGAGGGCGGCAAAATTTCCGCCGCGCGGATCGGCTTGGGCGCAATCGCCGCGACTCCGCTGGTCGCCGTCAAAGCGGCCGAGTCGCTAATCGGCAAGAAACTCGACGACACCACGCTCGCGCTTGCGGGACGTCTTGCCTCGGAAGCCGGCTCACCGATCGACGACATGCGCGGAACGGCCGAGTACCGCCGCCATATCACGGGCGTGCTGACCACGCGCGCACTCAAGATCGCGGCCGAGCGCGCCGCGAAGAACTGAACCACAAGGAACGAGAAGATCAAAATGTCCAGAAAGACACTGGTTGATGCAAAAATAAATGGCGAGCCGACCGAGTTTCTGTGCGAGCCGCGCCAGAGCCTGCTCGAATGCCTGCGCGACGTGCTCGAACTGACCGGCAGCAAGGAAGGATGCCTCACCGGCGACTGCGGCGCCTGCACCGTGATAATCGACGGGCGCGCGGTATGCTCGTGCCTGGTGCTTGGCCCCGAGGTCCAGGGCAAGAGCATCACGACCGTCGAAGGGCTTGCCGACGCGACTCGCCTGCACGCGCTGCAGCAGAAATTCCTCGAGCACGCGAGCCTGCAATGCGGCATCTGCACGCCCGGATTCCTGGTGTCGGCCAAGGCGCTGCTCGAGCGCAATCCGGATCCGACCGAACCCGAGATTCGCTACGCGCTGGCGGGCAACCTTTGCCGATGCACCGGGTACGACAAGATCGTGCACGCGGTGGCCGATGCGGCTAAAACGCTGCGCGAAGATGGTCATGACCACGCGGCGGCGCGAAGCTAGAATTAGTAACCGAAACTACCGACTGGAGATTGCGAGGTACTGAGCGATGGCGGCATCAACGAATAACGGCCATTTCAAGGTGATCGGCACGCGTCCGATCCGTCACGACGGAATCGACAAGGTTATCGGCCGCGCCAAGTACGGCGCCGACTACGCCTTTCCCGGGATGCTGCACGGCAAGCTGCTGCGCAGCCCGCACGCGCACGCCCGAATCAAATCGATCAACTTCGACAAGGCGCTCAAGCTCCCCGGCGTCAAGGCGATCGTCACCGGCAAGGACCTCCCCAAGGCCGAGAACAAGCTCGAACAATCGGGCGAGATGACGGTCAACCCCTTCTACCTCTCGATGAACATCCTCGCGCACGACAAGGTGCTCTACGACGGGCACGCGATCGCCGCGGTCGCAGCGACCAGCCCGCATATCGCCGAAGAAGCGGTGCGCCTGATCGAAGTCGAGTACGAAGTGCTGCCGCCAGTGATGACGGTGGAGGTCGCGATGAAACCCGGCGCCGCGATCCTGCTGCACGACCTGCGCAACAAGGAAGAAGGCGACAAGGAAACCAATATCGCGCAGCACTACCAGTTCAAGCGCGGCGATATCGAGGCGGGTTTCAAGGCCGCCGATTATATTATCGAGCGCGAATTCACCACCGCGATGGTGCATCAGGGATATATCGAGCCGCACAACGCCGTCGGCATCTACAACACCGACGGCCAGGCCACCATCTACTGCTCGACCCAGGGCGCCTTCGACGTGCGCTCGCTGAGCGCGCAGGTGCTTGGCATTCCGGTGGGCAAGATCAAGGTCGTGCCGGCGGAAATCGGCGGAGGCTTTGGCGGCAAGACCACGATCTATCTCGAGCCAATCTCGCTGCTGCTCTCAAAAAAGACCGGCGCGCCGGTCAAGCTGGTGATGACGCGCGGAGAAGTTCTGCGCGCCACCGGCCCGACCTCGGGCTCGAAGATCAAAGTAAAAATGGGCGCGACCAGAGACGGCACGCTGGTCGCCGCGAAAGTCTGGATGGCCTATGAGGCGGGAGCGTATCCGGGCTCGCCGGTGGGCGCGGGCGCGATGTGCATCATCGCGCCGTATGCGATCGAAAATCTGCAGATCGACGGCTACGACGTGGTCGTCAACCGGCCCAAGACCGCCGCCTATCGCGCGCCCGGCGCAACCAACGCCGCATTCGCATCCGAGACGATTATCGACGAGCTCGCCGACAAGTGCGGAATCGATCCGATTGATTTCCGGATCAGGAACGGCGTCAAGGAAGGCTCGGCGCAGGTGGTCGGTCCTCCGTTCAAGGCGATCGGTTTCATCGAGACCTGCGAGGCGATCAAAAACAGCGACCACTACAAGTCCAAACTGACCGGCAAGTTCCGCGGCCGCGGCGTCGCGACCGGCTTCTGGTTCAACGCCGGCATGCAGTCTTCGGCCACGGTTAATATCCATACCGACGGCACCGCGAGCGTCGTCACCGGCTCGGTCGATATCGGCGGCTCGCGCGCCGCGATGGCGATGATCACGGCCGAGGTTTTGGCGCTGCCGATCGCCGACGTGCGCCCTCTTGTCGCCGACACGGACTCAATCGGCCATACCGACGTAACCGGCGGCAGCCGTGTGACCTTCGCCACCGGGATGGCGGTGTTCGAGGCTGCGCAGGATGCGATCAAGCAACTCATCGAGCGCGCCGCCAAGGTTTGGGAAACCAAGCCGGGCGAAATTGAATTTCGCGACGGCGCGTTCCACACCAAGGACGGCGGCAAACCTCCGATGGCGATCAAGCAACTCGCCAAGCGCCTGGCGCGCACCGGAGGACCCATCACCGGCCGCGCGAGCGTCAACGCGCGAGGCGTCGGCCCGGCGTTCGCGGCGCTGTGCGTCGATGTCGAAGTCGATCCCGACACCGCCAAGGTGAAGCTCCTGCGCTGCACCGTCGCGCAGGACGCCGGCCGCGCGATTCATCCGAGCTATGTCGAAGGCCAGATGCAGGGCGGCACCGCGCAGGGCCTCGGATGGGCGCTCAACGAAGAATATTTCTACGACGACAAGGGAACCCTCAGGAACATCGGGCTGCTCGACTACCGGATGCCGACCTGCCTCGATCTCCCGATGATCGAAACCGTTATCGTCGAGGTTCCCAACCCCGGGCATCCGCTCGGCGTGCGCGGCGTCGGCGAGGTCTCGATCGTGCCGCCGCCCGCGGCAGTCGCCAACGCGATCTTCGACGCCGTGGGCGTCAGGATGACGGAGACGCCGATGTCTCCGCCTCGGCTGCTCAAGGAGATGCTGAAAAAGCGCGCGGCCGACAACGCACAATCCGCGGCCGCCGACTGAGCAGGAATTCTCCAAGCTGTCTTGCGGGGCCGGGCCGCTTCGGTCCGGCTCCGTCTTATTTCCGATGCCGACCGCAATAATTCCCGCGCTGCTGCGCAAGCTGACCTCCGGCCGCGAACGCGTTGCGGTTAAGGGCCGCAACGTGCGCCAGGTGATCGCGGATCTCGAGCGCCAATTTCCCGGACTCGCCGATCATCTGCTCGACGCGGACGAGATCAAGCCCTCAATCGCAATTTCGATCGACGGAGAAATCGTGCCCGGCGGTGTGCTCGAACCGGTAGAGGAAGAGAGCGAGGTGCACTTTTTGCCCGCGCTCGGCGGAGGAGCGTGATCCGCGATCGAATCGCCATCCGATTCATCGCTCGTGATGCGGCGCAAACTCCTCAAATTCGCCAATCAGCACGATCAAAGCCAACTAAATTGTTAGTTTTCACCTATCATTCATGCTTATAAATCGTTGCAACTAGATGGCGGTTGCGTAGAATAACTGCTGGCTGGCCGGGGTTTGCCCCCCTTTTCCCGGTTGGCTACGGGTCAGGCGGAGCAATTCGTCTGGCCCTATTCATTAAAGCAAATCCGGCGCGCGGCATTCGCCACGCGCCGGATTCTTAACCTTTTACCGCTACCAAAGCTCTGAGCGATCGTTCGGTTAGACGAAACGATCGTTCAGCACCAGTGTTTCCAATCAGCGTTCAGCTCATGAAGACTTCGCGCACATGATTGGTGTCGTTGTACTCACGCACCAACGCGATCCGATCGCCGTCGAAGCGAAAATAGAAATGATACCGGTTCTGATACTTTTTGCCGTTGGCCGCGATGGTGTCCGACTCGGCCTGAATCGCGGCATGCGGCCCGTCCGAGATCACGGTCGAGAATTTCATGTTGAGGCCATTGGGAAACATCGCCTTGAGCGTTGCCGGCATCCCTTTAAGGAACGCCGCCTTGCCCCGGATTGCGTTAATCCCCGGCAGCCGCCCCATCATCTCGAACTCGAAATCATCGGCGATCATATTTTCAAAGTCTTTCGGATCGGGTTTCTCGAAACCTTTAAGAAACGCGAGCGCGCGTTCTTTCTGTGCGTCGGAATTCATCGTTGCCCTCCTCTTTCCTAAACACTTACCGGTGCGCCGGCCTGCGGTACACCAGCACCGAGCATGGCGCCAGGCGCGCAACCTTCTCAGCGACCGACCCGATCAGCAGAACTTCGGCGCCCGTATGCCCGTGAGTCGCGAGCAGAATCAAATCGATTTGGTTCTGCTTTGCGTACTCGCACAGCTTGACCGCCGGCGGTCCGGTTATCACCGCGGTAAAAACCTTCGCCGAATTGCCGAACTCGGTCTTCTTGATGCGCGCGAGCTCTTCTTCAGTCTGCCCGACTAACGCCGCTTCGCGCGTGAGCTCGGTGGACGCCTGCTCGAGCAGAAACTTGTGGTGCGGCGCCACCACGTGCACGATATGCATCTCGGCGCCGAGATCCCTGGCGAGTTCCCACGCCGATCGCATCGCTTCCATCGATAGGTCCGAAAAATCTATCGGAGCAAGAACTTTCTTTACGTTTTGAATCATCGCTGCCTCCGGAGCTTCTGGAATTATCACGCCTGTTCGGCGGGCTGCAAACCCCTGCGGTTCTGTGCAATTATCGCCGCGCGAGACTCCGCGTCCAAGCGGCGCGATTATGAGGCATTGCGATGAAAGCAACTATCTTCCACGGCCCGCGCGACGTCCGCGTCGAGCGCGTCGCCGACCCCGAAATCAAGTCGCCCACCGATGCGATCGTGCGCATCACGCGCGCCGCGATCTGCGGCTCCGACCTGCACTCCTACCACGGCCAGATGCAGGTCGAGCCTGGCTTCGTGCTCGGGCATGAAGGCGTCGGTATCATCGAAGATATCGGCAAAGGCGTCACCCAGCTTCACAAGGGCCAGCGCGTCGTGGTCTCGGGCCTGATCGCCTGCGGCAACTGTTTCTATTGCCGGCGCGGCCAGCCCTCGCAGTGCGCGGTCGCGGGCTCGGCAGTGTTCGGCTACGGCAAGAACGCGGCCGGCAAGCTCGGCGATCTCGGCGGCGAGCAGTCCGAGGCGGTTACGGTTCCCCTTGCGGATTACACCTGCTATCCGCTGCCCGAAGGCGTTGATGACGACGCGGGGGTTTTTCTGGCGGATATTTTGCCGACCGCGTTCTTCGGCGCGCTCAACGGCGACATCCGTCCCGGCGACACCGTCGCGATTTTCGGATGCGGCCCGGTCGGGCTATGCGCGATCCTGGCCGCGCATCTGTTCGGTCCCGCGGAAGTTATCGCGGTCGATAGCGTGCCCTACCGGCTCGATCTTGCGCGCAAGCTCGGCGCTACCGCTGTCACAGTGGCCGAAGCCAGGCAGAAGATTCTCGACCGCACCGACGGGCGCGGTGCCGACGTCACGATCGAGGCGGTCGGCAATCAAGGCGCGCTCGACGCGTCGTTTGAGAACGTGCGCGGAGGAGGAACTGTCTCCATGATCGGCGTGCTCGGCCAGCCGAGCTACAACTTTCCGATGATGCTGGCGTTCCAGCGCGACCTGACCTTCCGCGTCGGCCTTGCGAATATTCGCGCGCACATTCCGCAGCTCGCAACGCTAATCGAGCACGACCGGATTAATCCGCGCCCGATTATCAGCCACACGCTTGCGCTCGACGAAGTTCCGCGCGGCTATCAAATCTTCGACGCGCGCACCGAAGGCGCCGTCAAGGTGCTGATCAAACCCTAGCCCGCAAACCACGCGCGTTATTCCCGCGCGTGGCTGCCGCATGAGGAATCCATTCCCAACCTTCCAAACAAGAGGCAATTCCGATGGCTGACGAACTCATCAAGATAAAAATCGACGGCGAAATCGCCTATCTCGGGCTCAACCGGCCCGACAAGCGCAACGCGGTCTCAGGCGCGATGCTCGAAGCGCTGCCGCGCGCACTGCAGGAGGTCAATCGGCCCGAGATCCGCGCAATAATTCTATACGGCGAAGGCCAGGTCTTCTCCGCCGGAATCGATTTCACGTCACTCGCAAGTGACACCGGCGCGAGCACCGGATCAGCCGGCGGACCCGACCTTGCGCGCTTTCGCCACTTCGTCGGCGAGTCGCAAGCCGCTCTGTCGCGGATGGAATCAATCGAGAAGCCGGTCATCGGCGCGCTGCACGGATACGCCGGCGGTCTCGGCCTCGAAATCGCTCTCGCCTGCGACGCGCGAATAGCAGCCAAAGGCACGCGCCTCGGGATGCCGGAGACGCGCATCGGCCTGGTCCCCGACGTGGGCGGGACCACGCGCCTGACCCGCACCGTTGGCTATGCGCTCGCCAAGGAACTGATTATGACGGCAAGGCTTATCGACGCCGACGAAGCGCTGCGGATCGGGCTGGTGAATCGGGTCGTCGAGCCGGGCAAGCATCTGGCCGCCGCTGAGGAACTCGCCCGAGAGATCGCGCGCAACGCGCCGGTCGCGGTCGGGCTGGCCAAGCGGATCATCGATCGTGGCCATAGCCTCGACAAGCAGACCTTCATGGAACTTGAAACGCTGGCGCAGAGCTCGCTCCTGACCACCGAAGATTTCCGCGAAGGCGCCCGCGCGCTGGCCGAACGCCGCGACCCAAAATTCAAAGGCCGCTAGCAGAGTTCTGCGCAAGGCGAATCGAGTCACTACAGAAGAGAGGTTGCGAATTTATCGGACGCTCGGCAGTGGAGAACGCTCCTGGAGATTTCTCGTCGTATCAGGAACGAGCGTCAGTCCCGCGCGTGGCTGCCGCGCGAGGAGTCCCTTCTTTTTGCGAGCGCAATTCCCAGTGCATGATTACCAACCCTGCGAAGTCAGCGGAGTCCGGGATTCCTCACACGCGGCAGCCACGCGCGCGGGAATGACACCGATGACTCGATGGGTTCTTCAACCAACTTGCAACTCAGGATGTTGGCGGGCGAACCGTTCGTCGCGCCGAGCATTGCTCGCAAAACTTGAGCCCTTCGGGATTTTTCGCCCCGCAAGCGGGACAAAGTATTTTCGCCACGACTTCCGCTTTGAGCTTTAACCCCCTAGAGCGAATCGACCCGGCAGCGCAAAGCGCTAGCGGCGCCAGGGGGCGGGATATTCGCCGCGCTCGAGGAAGCGCACGTAGTCGGCCAGGATCTCCGCGTGATCGAACGCGAGTGGAGTGGGCGGATTGCGCGGGTCGCACAGTGTGGCGTTTTTTGCGTCGTCGTCGCCGCGCGGGGTGCCGCTTGCGTGCGCGATATACACGACCGTGATCGTCTGGCCGCGCGGATCGCGCTCGGGCCGCGAATAGACGCCGAGCAACGCGCGGATCTCGACCTCGAGCGAGATTTCCTCGCGCGCCTCGCGCACGGCAGCCTGCTCGACGGTCTCGCCAAAATCCACGAAACCGCCGGGAATCGCCCATCCCAGCGGAAAATTGCGCCGTTCGATCAGTACGATCCGGTCGCCGATTTCGGCGATCACATCAGCGGCAATCGGCGGACATTGCGGACGCGGCATGGCATCAAGTTATCACGCGCGCCGCGGGCGACGAAGGTCTCGCGCGCGCGGCCGCGCTCACCCGGTTGACAATCCCCGGCGCGCCACACAAAGTTCGATTCCATCATGCGAGTTGCACGTCTATATGATTTCGGCGATATCCGCGTCGAAGAAGTCGCGCGTCCCGAGCCCGGTCCCGACGAGATCGTAGTGCGCGCCACCGCCTGCGGCATCTGCTCGGGCGATATCATGCCGTGGTACATCAGGCGCAAGGCTCCGCTCGTGCTCGGACACGAACCGGTCGGCGTGGTCGAGGCGGCGGGTGCCGCGGTGCGCGGGTTCAAGCCGGGCGACCGCGTTTTTGCGCATCATCATGCGCCCTGCTTCCAATGCGCCGCGTGCGGGCGGGGCGAGTACGTGCAGTGTCCGACCTGGCGCGCGTCCAATCTGCGTCCGGGCGGGATGGCAGAATATTTTCTGGTCGAGGCGCCCAACCTGCGCGACACGTTAAAGCTTCCCAACCGGATCGACGACGCGGGCGGAGTCCTGATCGAGCCGGCGGCGTGCGTAGTGAAGTCGCTCGCGCGCTCGGGCCTGAAAAAGGGTGAATCCATCGTGATAATCGGGCTCGGGATCATGGGCATGATGCATGTGAAGATCGCCCGCGAGCTTGGCGCCGGATTCATCATCGGCGCCGACCTGTTCGAGACTCGCGCCGCGCGCGCGCGCAAACTCGGCGCCGACGCCGGAATCGTCGTCGCCGGAGACAACCTGGCCGAGCAGGTGCGCGAGGTGACCAATGGCGCGATGGCCGATGTGGTGATCGTCGGGCCCGGCACGAGCAAGGCGATCGTCAGCGGGATAGCATGCGCGGGCAAAGGCGCCACCGTCGTGCAGTTCACCGCGACTCCGCCCGAGGACGAGATGCTCGTGCGGCCGCACGATTTGTATTTCAACGAAACGCGCCTGGTACCGAGCTACTCCTGCGGGCCGGATGAGACCCGCGCGGCGCTAAGCCTCGTCGAGCGCGGGATCATCAACGCCGCCGAGTTGGTGACGCATCGGTTTCCGCTCGAGCAGATCACAGAGGCATTCAAGGCCGCGCAGACCCCGCAGTCGCTGAAAGTGATCGTGACGTTCGAGAAATAAGAAGAAATGTAAAAGGGCGGATGCTTGCGCATCCGCCCTTTGCTTCAAACCGTCAAAACTAAATTACGGAGTGGCTGGCGCTGGAGCTGCCGGCGGTGCGCCTGCGTCTGCCGGGGGCGCGCCCGCGTCGGACGAAGCCGCGGCCGCGTGATGATGATGATGGTGGACGAAGGTATGATGGCGCGGCGCCGAAGACATCGTCTTTGCCGCGATCGCCTCTGCCCGATCTGCCGCCGCCTTAGCATCGCTGGCCGCCTGCTCTACGCGGCTGGCTGCTGCCTGCGCCGACGCCGATGCCTGCTGAGCCTTCTGGCTCGCAGCCTCAGCGCGTGACGCCGCCTGATCAGCGCGGTTTGCCGCGTTGACGGCGCGCTGCGCCGGGTCGGGCTGGTTCGAGCAACCTGCCACCAACGCGAGGGCCAATGCAGCCCCGGCCAGAGCAACCAATTTTGAAGATTTTCTCATTAACCCTTCCATCTTTTCCTCCTGGAAAATTGCGCGGTGCCCGAAGTTAACTGGATTAGCAGCCCGCGACGCGACCTTTAAGTTTTTCCACCAGACCGGGACTTCTCTGCAAGTCTACACAAGGACAATTGCGACTGCAACGATATTCCTTGCACAAGTGCTTTGGAGAACCGGCATCCTTCTTTCAATTATTAACGATTGCGGCACAGTGGTAAACCCCTGATTTCCTGTCTAGAAGTCATCTCCTCCACCGAAATCACCCATGCCTCCCATGCCTCCCATGCCTCCCATCCCGCCCATGCCTTCCATTCCACCCATTCCGCCCATCCCTCCCATGCCGCCGCCGGGCATCGCGGGACCTGAGGATGGCTTCGATGGCGCTTCCGCGATTGCAACCTCGGTAGTAAGCATCAGCGACGCCGCGCTAATCGCGTTCTCGAGCGCGGTGCGCACGACTTTGGCTGGATCGATAACGCCGCTTGCAACCAAATTTTCGTACTGCTCGGTGCGGGCGTTGAATCCGAAGTCACCCTTGCCTGCCTTGACCTTGTCGAGCACGACACTGGGCTCATGCCCGGCGTTGAAAGCGATCTGTCGGAGAGGATCGCTCATCGCGGCGGCGACCAGTTGCGCGCCGGGCTTGCGATCCGCGGACAGGCGCAGCGATTCAACCGCGCTGATCGCGCGCACCAGCGCAACCCCGCCGCCGGCGACTATTCCTTCTTCGACCGCGGCGCGCAGCGCATGCACCGCGTCATCGACGCGCGCCTTGCGTTCCTTGAGCTCGACCTCGGTCGCGGCGCCGACCTTGATCACCGCAACACCACCGGAGAGCTTCGCCAGGCGCTCCTGCAGTTTTTCTTTGTCGTAGTCCGATGTGGTGTCCTCGATCTGGCGGCGAATCTGCGAGACGCGCGCCTCGATTTCAGATTTCTTGCCCGCGCCGGTGATGATCGTGGTGTTGTCCTTGTCGATAATCACGCGGCGGCATCGGCCCAGCAGTTTCGAATCGATATTCTCGATCTTCATGCCGAGTTCTTCGGCGATAACCGTGCCTCCGGTCAAAATCGCGATATCCTCGAGCATCTCCTTGCGGCGGTCGCCGAAGCCTGGCGCCTTGACCGCGGCAACCTTCAGCGTGCCGCGCAGCTTGTTCACGACCAACGTCGCGAGCGCTTCGCTCTCCACATCCTCGGCGATAATCACCAGCGGACGCCCGCTCTGCACGATACTTTCCAGCAGCGGCAGTATCTCGCGCAGGTTCGTGAGCTTCTTGTCGTGCAGTAGAATCAACGGCTCCTCGATCTCGCAGACCTGCCGCTCCGGATTGGTGATGAAATAGGGCGACAGATATCCGCGATCGAAACGCATCCCTTCGGAATGTTCGAGAATCGTCTCGAGACCGCGCGCCTCTTCAACCGTGATCACGCCTTCCTTGCCGACCTTGGTCATCGCGTCGGCAACGATCTTGCCGACCTCGTCGTCACCGTTGGCCGAAACCGTGGCGACTTGCAGCATCGTGGCGTGATCCTTGACCGGGCGGGCGCTGGCTAAAATCACCTCGACGGCTTTGGCGGCGGCCGCTTCCATCCCGCGCTTCAGATCGATCGGCGCAAACCCGGCCGCGAGCAGCGCGATGCCTTCGCGAATCATCGCGCGTGCGAGTACGGTTGCGGTGGTGGTGCCGTCGCCGGCGACGTCGGAGGTTTTTTGCGCGACTTCGCGAATCAGCTTCGCACCCATGTTCTGGAATCGATCTTCGAGCTCGATTTCCTTGACCACAGTGACGCCGTCCTTGGTCACGATCGGAGCGCCAAAGCTGCGCTGGATCATCACGTTGCGGCCCTTGGGTCCGAGCGTGATCCGGGCGGCCTCCGCGACCAAATTTGCTCCGGCGACGATTCCCGCGCGGGCGCGTTCGTGCAGCTCAACCGTTTTGGCTGGCATCAGATTTGTTCTCCTCGGAATATGCTTCCTGGAATTCTTCCCCGGAATTCTTCCTGGTTAGATACTACTTCGCGCGAACCGCGCATCATGTAGTAAGTTTGAAACGACGCGCGTGATCTGTCCACCACTACGCGATGCGCGCCGGTCACAACGTTAGGCTCAAGGTCATGCATTGCAAGAGGATTTCTCTTTATGTGCCCGGACGGGCATGCAAGGATAACTTTTGGGAGGTTCATGGGTGTTGATAAATAATCTGAAACTCATCCGCAGCCGCTGCGCGATACTCGCAATCTGCCTGTGCGGCGGTCTCGGCGCCGCGACGCTTGTCCCGCCCTGCGCATCAGCCGGGCAGCCTTTAGATTTCGCGCCACAACTTGTCGCATCGCGACTCAATCTACGGCTGGCGCAGGCCGCTTCCGCATCCGACGATCGGGAGGTTCCACCCGATCAGGTCGAGAAGTACATCGCCGTTTACAGGGCAACACAGTCCAACCACAGTCTGACAGTCGAACAGGCCGCTACTCAGCAAGGACTGACGGTCGCGCAATTCCGCACGCTCGAAGGCCGCATCGAACACAACGACGCTTTGCGCGCGCGTGTTCGCAAGGCGCTTAGAAACACGCCCGGCACTGCTACGCCCTGAATTCCGAATTTGCTGCGAGACGGCGCGACCCGCACGCCAGATACATCAAAGGGAAGTGGCGGAAGGATTCATCCTCCCGCCACTTCTCACTTGAATGATCTGAATCCTACTTGGTGACCGAGGTCGAAAAAGCCGCTTCGAGCCGCGACACCGCGTCGTTGGCCCTGCGCACTGAATCCTCGGCTCCAGTGGCCGCGTCTTCAGCCTTCTTCGCGGCGGCATCAGCCTGGGTAGCGGAAGCCTCCGCCGAATTGGCCGCTGCCTCGGACTGGGTCGCATCAGCTTCAGCCTTGTCGCTGGCCGCGTTGATGGTCTTCATGTCCGGTCCACAGGCGCTCAAGAACGCCACGGCTGCCAGAACCCCGAGCAGAGTTGTGAACTTCTTCATTCCGAAAATCCTCCTACCAGTTCCAGTCCAACCGCCAGTCCCGGCTTTTTGTCCGCTGTCGAACGAGTTGGAATATCATGGGTCAGTCGAACACTGCCTGAAATATTTGCAAATCCATTTGATCAACGCAAGGCTGAAAGATTGCCTAACCGAAACCGCGAGATGCCGCCGGAGCGAAACCGATCGGATTAGACAATCTGCACCACCCCCGGTTGACAGACAAAAGATGCTACAGTTATCGTCAGAATTGGCGACAGTTTGCGTATTGGGCGTTGCCGCCAAAATTCAGCATTTCTTGAGGCCGGGTTCAGCGGATGGCAACGACTATCACCAGCGAATGCATCAATTGTGGCGCCTGCGAGCCGGAATGCCCCAACACCGCCATCTATGCGGGCGGAGTCGAATGGGAGCTCAACGGTGCGATAAGTCCCGCGATCGCGCAGGACATTTTCTATATCGTGCCGGCGAAATGCACCGAATGCGTCGGCTTCCACGATCATGAAGCCTGCGCCGCGGTATGCCCCGTCGATTGCTGCATACCCGACCCCGCAAATCCGGAGACCGAATC
>JBOHWH010000195.1:0-52707 GCA_050736695.1 Binataceae bacterium (SeqCode)
CACCTAAGACAATAGTAAGTCAACACTGTCGCGAAGACTAGGCTACACGTGCGGTCGATCAATCCGCCGTGCCCCGGAAAAATCCATCCCGAGTCCTTGACTCCGGCGGTCCGCTTGAATGCGGAACCCGCAAGATCGCCGGTCTGCGCGAGAATCGCAATTGCAGCCGAGATCGCGGCGGTTGCGGCGACGCTCCAATCCGGCGCGAGCCACCTTCGCAGGATCGCGCCCGCGGCAATCGCCGCCACGAGTCCGCCGATGGCGCCTTCGACCGACTTTCCCGGACTCACGCGCGGCGCGAGCTTGGTGTGTCCGATCGCCGAGCCGACGAAGTATGCGCCGCTGTCGCTCGCGACCACGAGCAGGAGCATCAGGATGATGATCGGGATACCGCCGCGGGAATTCCGGAGCATCGCGAAGTACGGATACAGCACGCCGACATAGATCGCGCCGAGCGCCGTCAGAATCGCGCCGCCGGGGCCTCCCGCCGGCCCGCGAATCGCTACCAATATAACCAGCACGAACATCGCGGCGATAACCGACACGGGGATGATCCAGATTCCGCCGTCGCCAAGCGTGAGAATCGCGAGCAGCGGCGCCGCGCCCGCCACGGCCAGAATCGCGAACGAACCGACATCGCGGGAACGGGTCATCTCGGCAACTTCGTAAAGTCCCCAAAGTCCGATCACCGCGATAAAGGCCGAGAAGATCCAGCCGGGCGCGAAAATCACTATTGCAAGGACGGCGGGCAGCGCCACCGCGGCGGTCCAAAGCCTGGCTTTCAGCACGCGATGAAAGTTCCTGAGCGGCTGCCGCCCGGCGCGCTAGCCGGGAGTGACGCCGCCGAAGCGGCGCTCGCGCATCTGGTAGGCCGCGAGCGCGCGCAACAGCTCGTGCTCGCGGAAGTCCGGCCACAAGGTGTCGGTGAAATAGAGTTCGGTGTAAGCAAGCTGGAACAGAAAGAAATTCGAGATGCGCAGTTCGCCGGAAGTACGGATGAGGAGGTCCGGATCGGGCATCGCGGCGGTGGTGAGGGCGCGCTGGACCGCGGCCGAATCGATCTCCGCGGCCGTCATCTCGCCCGCGGCAACGGCGCTTGCGAGTTTTCTGACCGCCGACACCACGTCCTGGCGTCCGCCGTATGAGAGCGCCAGCGCGACCGTCATGTCGCGATTGGCGCGCGTCGCCTCGACGGTTTCCGCCAGCACCTGGCGCAGGCGCGGCGGCAATCGCTCGGTGTCGCCGAGCGCGAGAATCCGGATTCCGCGCTTCATCAGCCGTTTGGTTTCGGTGAGCAAATAGCGATGAAACAGGCGCATCAGAAAATCGACTTCGGTTGACGGACGCGCCCAGTTCTCGGCCGAGAAGGCGAACAGCGTCAGGTACGGGATGCCGAGTTCGCGCGCGGCTTCGACCACCGCGCGCACGGAATCCTTGCCGCGGCGATGCCCCTCGTTGCGGCCGAGGCCGCGGCGGCGCGCCCATCGTCCATTGCCGTCCATCACGATTGCGACGTGGCGCGGCAGCCGCGCGGGATCGCGCGATAGTTCGGGAAAATCGTTTAGTGGGAGTGAGATTGCCACGAAATAATGCGAGCGGAAAACTTGAGCGGTCCTTGGCGGCCCGGCTCAGACCTCCATAATCTCGGCTTCCTTGGCCTGCAGCACTTTGTCGATCTTTTCGATGAACTCGGCGGTGAAGCCCTGCACCTTGGTCTCGGCGGCGCGCAGATCGTCGTCGGAGAACTGCTTTTCCTTGTGCATATCCTTCAGTATGTCGTTGGCGTCGCGGCGATGGTTGCGTACGCCGACGCGGAATTCCTCTGCGACTTTGCGCACGTGCTTGACCAGATCCTTGCGGCGGTCTTCGGTCAGTTCCGGAAGCGGCACTCGAATCACCTTGCCGTCGTTCATCGGATTGAGGCCCAGGTCGGAGGTCTGGATCGCCTTTTCGATTTCCTGCATCGCGCCCTTGTCGTACGGCGTGATCACGATCAGGCGCGGCTCGGGGGCGGCGATGCCGGCCAACTGGCGCATCGGGGTCTTCGCTCCGTAGTAGTTCACTTGCAGGTTTTCGACCAGCGCAGTCGATGCGCGACCGGTGCGAACGCGCAAGAGTTCATGGCGGAAGGCCTCGACGGACTTCTCCATCTCCTTGTGCGCAAGCTCGATGACTTCTCCGGTCATGACGCGCTTTCCACCCAGGTGCCGATCGGCTCCCCCATCACCGCTCTCCTTATATTACCCGGTTTGCGCAAATTGAAAACGACTATCGGCAGATGATTGTCCATGCACATCGAGATGGCTGTCGAGTCCATCACCTTGAGATTCTTCTGCAGCACGTCCAGGTAGGTCAGCCGGTCGAAGCGCTTGGCGTCAGGCTCGCGCATCGGATCGCGATCGTACACGCCGTCCACCGTATGGCTGGCCTTCAGGATCACCTGCGCGCCGATTTCCAGGGCGCGCAGGCTGGCGGCGGTGTCGGTCGTGAAATATGGATTGCCGGTCCCGGCCGCGAAAACCACGACCCGGCCTTTTTCCAGATGGCGCACCGCGCGGCGCAGGATATAGGGCTCGCAGACCGCCTGCATCGCGACCGCCGACAGCACCCGCGTGGTTACGCCCACGTGCTCGAGCGCGTTTTGCAGAGCGAGCGCATTGATGATCGTGCCGAGCATGCCCATCTGGTCGGCGGTCGAGCGATCCATCCCGCGCGCCTCGTAGTCGCTGCCGCGGATGAAGTTCCCGGCGCCGATCACGATCGCGAGCTGGATTTTGAGCGTGGTGATATCTTTGACCTCGAGCGCGAACTGCGCGAGCACGTCAAGGTCGATGCCGCTTTGGCTGTTCTGGGCGAGCGCCTGCCCGGAGAGCTTGAGCAGAACGCGATTGAAGCGGGGCGCGGTGCCCGCGGATCTGTCAACCTCGTCCATCGCCATCGTTGCTCCTGGGCTTCCGGGCTTTGGTTTAACGGAGTTCCCGGCGGATCAGGTTCAGGCCGTTTTGGCTTCGGCGCTTTCGCCAAGCTGAAAGCGCACGAAGCGCCGCACGTCGATCTTTTCTTTGAGCTTGACCCCGAATTCGAGCACCAGATCATTGATGGTGCGATTCGGATCGCGCACGTAGCTCTGCTCGAGCAGGCAGACGTCCTTTAAGAACTTCTCCATCTTGCCATCGACGATCTTCGCGATCACCGCTTCGGGCTTGCCCGAGGCTTGAGCCTGTTGCGCGTAGATCTGGCGCTCCTGCTCGACGATTTCCGGGGCCAGCTCCTCGCGCCGCACGACGCGCGGATTGGCCGCCGCCACCTGCATCGCGATTTCCTTTACCAGCGCCTGAAAGTCGTCGGTCTTGGCGACGAAATCGCTCTCGCAATTGACTTCGACGATCACGCCGAGTTTTCCGCCGGCGTGGATGTAGCTGCCGACCGAGCCTTCCGACGCTTTGCGTCCCGCGCGTTTGGCCGCCTGCGCGATTCCATTGTCATGCAGCCATGCGGTGGCTTTCTCGAGGTCGCCATTGGCCTCGGCGAGAGCCTTTTTGCAATCCATCACTCCCGCACCGGTCTTGTCGCGGAGTTCCTTTACGCTAGAGGGTTTGACTTCCATTTTAAGCTGACACCGCGGAATTCAGTTTGCGGGTTCGTACTCCGGTCCGCCGCGCACGCGCATCGGATCGGGGCCGAGAGCCCGTTTCCAGGTTTTTTCTTGCGCTAGACTGCGTTCGGCGATTCCGGCGCAGGTCCGCGATCGTCCGCCGCGTCGTCCTGCAGGCCCTTCTGACGCTCCTCGGCGAGTTGCTTGCCTTCGAGCACGGCGTCGGCGATCGCGGCCGTGAACAGCTTGATCGCGCGAATCGCGTCGTCGTTGCCGGGAATCCGGTACGAGATCAGGTCAGGATCGCAGTTGGTATCGACCACCGCCGCGACCGGAATACCGAGCCGCTTGGCCTCGGCCACCGCGATATCTTCTTTCTTGGTATCGATCACCCAGAGCGCGTCGGGGAGCTTGCGCATATTCTTGATTCCCGCCAGCGTCGCCATCAGCTTGCCGTGTTCGCGCCCGTTGTCGCTCATTTCCTTTTTGGTCAGAGCCTGCGCCATCGCGGGGTCGGACAGAACTTCTTCGAGCTTTTTGAGTCGGTCGATCGAGGCGCGGATAGTCTGAAAGTTGGTCAGCATCCCGCCAAGCCAGCGGTTGTTGACGTAGAACATCCCGCAGCGTTCGGCCTCTTCCTTGACGATATCCTGTGCCTGCTTTTTGGTGCCGACGAACAGCATCGTGCCGCCCTGAGCGGCCAAGTCGCGCGCGAAGTCGTAGGTGGCGCGGAACATGCGGACCGTCTGCTGCAAATCGATTATGTATATTCCGTTGCGGGCGCCGAAGATGTAGGGCTTCATCTTCGGATTCCAGCGACTGGTCTGATGGCCGAAATGGACCCCGGCCTCCAGAAGCTGCTTCATGCTGATTTCGGTCATATCGCTATTCTTAAACCTCGCTAAAGTTACGCGCCGCGCCCCACGCTGGGAGCAATCGTCCAGTATTATAGATTGCCGAGCGTGGGTCAAAGCCGCGCCGTGAGAAGGTACGCCAGTGTCTGTCGATCCGTGTCATTCCCGCCCCACGCGCGTGGCTGCCGCGCCCGAGGAGTACGCGGACTACGTGGCCGAGCGATATCTGATGCAAAGGATGCCCGAGCGAATATCCGCCGCCCTTGCCCTTCTTGCTCTGCAAGATTCCGTCATTTTTTAGTTCCAGCAAAATATTTCGAGAAACTTGCGCGAGATTCCCCAGCCCCGCAATGTCGGAAATAAGCACGGGTCCCCGGCCGTATTCCCTGGCCAGGATCGTCAGCGCCTTTAACGCATATTTCGATTTTCTTGACAGTATTCCTATAGGATTAGTGGGATTATCGGATAAGTCCAACCTAGTCAGTACCTGAACAGTGATATGCCTCCGCTTGACGCGGTCCCTTCATTTTTGCCGGTCGCACGCTCGCCCGATTGCGCCGGAAGCCTTCGGATGATGAGTTGTCGGAGGCATGGCAACCGCGTCGAACGAAATCCTCGCCATCGTGCGCCGCTTCTGGGGTTTTGAGAGCCTGCGCGCGCTGCAGGCGGAGGCGATAAAGGCGGGCCTCGAGCGGCGCGATTCGTTAGTCGTGATGCCGACGGGGGGCGGCAAGTCGCTGTGTTATCAAGTGCCGCCGGCGGTCGCCGGACGCACCGACATAGTCATCTCGCCGCTGATCGCCCTGATGAAGGATCAGGTGGACGCTCTTCGCGCGTGCGGCTATCCGGCACTTGCCTTGCACAGCGGGATGGATTTCAACGCGATTCGCGACACTGAGCGCGAGATCGCAAGCGGCAGGCCGCATCTTGTCTTCGTCGCGCCCGAGCGGATGCTCACGCCGCGATTTCTCGAGCTCGCCGCGCGAATCGGCGTGGGCACGTTCGCGATCGATGAGGCGCACTGCATCAGCCAGTGGGGCCACGATTTCAGACCCGAGTATCGCCAGCTCGCGGAATTGAAGAGCCACTTTGCCAACGCGAGTCTGCATGCGTACACCGCAACCGCGACCGAGCGTGTGCGCCACGATATCGTCGAGCAGCTCCAGCTCAAGGATCCGGCGGTGCTGGTCGGCTCTTTCGATCGGCCAAATCTTCTCTACCGGGTGATTCCGAAGATGTCCGTCAACGCGCAGGTTGCCGACGTCGTGCGCCGGCATTCGGGCGAGGCGGCGATTATCTATTGCATCACGCGGAAAGACACCGAGCAGATGGCCGCGCATCTGATCGACGCGGGAATCCGCGCCGCGCACTATCACGCCGGGATGGAAGCGGACGAGCGCCGCCGCACGCAGGACCGCTTCGCCGCCGAGGAGATCGACGTGGTCGTCGCGACCGTCGCGTTCGGGATGGGAATCGACCGCAGCGACATCCGCTGCGTGATCCACGCCGCGCTGCCCAAATCGATCGAACACTATCAGCAGGAGACTGGCCGCGCCGGCCGCGACGGTCTGCCCGCGGAGTGCGTCCTGTTTTATTCGGCGGCCGACGCGATGCGCTGGCAGAGCCTGCTCGAACGCAGCACCGCGGAGCCGGAGGTCCCTGCGGAGGTGTTCGAGAGCGCCAAGCAGTTGCTCGAACAGATCCGCCGCTACGCCACGGTGGTGGGATGCCGTCATGCGGCGCTGTCCGCATACTTCGGGGAACAATACTCAAATCCGAATTGCGGGGCGTGCGACCAGTGCCTCGGCGAGGTCGAGGGCGTCGCCGATGCGACCGTGCTCGCGCAGAAGGTGCTCTCCTGCGTGGCGAGGGTCGAGCAGCGGTTCGGGGTCGAGCAGGTCGTCGATGTGCTAATCGGCGCGGACAGCGAGCGGGTGCGGCGATGGGGTCATGAGCAACTTTCCACCTACGGCTTACTGAAAGATCTTCCGCGCAAGACGGTGACGAACCTGATCTATCAGCTCGTCGATGCCGCGCTTTTAGAGCGCACCAGCGGCGATCGCCCGATCCTCAAGCTCAACTCCGGTTCCTGGGAAGTATTGCGCGGGAAGCGTTCGGTGCAGCTCTTTCAAGCGAAAAAGCCGAAAGCTCCGCGGACCCGTTTGGAAGAAACCAGTTGGCGTGACGTGGACGAGGCGTTGTTCCAGAACCTGCGCGAGCTGCGACGCGAAATCGCCGCCGAACGCAGCGTTCCCACTTACGTGATTCTCCACGACTCGACCCTGCGCGATCTGGCCCGCACTCGCCCCGCCACGTTGGAGGCGCTGCGCGCGGTCCGGGGAATGGGCGAAAAGAAACTCGCCGATTTCGGCGTCCGCCTGCTCGAACGGATCGCCGAGCACGAGCGCAAAGCGGCATCGGCCTCGTGATCAATTCGGGCGTTCGGTGCCGAGTAGGGCACGACTCGACTGATTATGTCGACTGGCGCAAGGGCGGCGCACGACCTTGGCGCGGCTGGAACCATCGCCGCAAACCATCTCGCTACGCCTGCCCAAGCCGATGCTCGAAAGATTGAAGGCGCGCGCAAAAAAAAACGCGGCGTGCTTTACCAATCCTTGCTGAAAATGTTCGTCGCAGAGCGGATCGAAGCAGAACTAAAGGAGTAGGCGACTCCCGGCTCTTTCCTGTCACAGCGCGATCATGTCGCGCGCTTTCGTTGAGGCGTTGAAGACTACCGAGGGCACGCGCAAACCCTCGTTGGATTCGTAGATCTGCCGAACTTCAGCAAACCCGTCGTCTCCGGACATCGTTAGAGCGGCTACGCGATCGAACAGCGCCGCCTTTTCGGCGGTTATCTCGACGCCGGGCTCAGTCATCGATCCCCACGAGTCCCACGGCAGCATCTCCATGCGATTGAGCGACGCAAGGTCGCGCAGCATGTTTTGGGCGATGAACCACAGCCCGGATTCGTTGATCTGAGTGAGCCCGAACTGATTCTCGTCGGCGCGGCCGCCGCGGCACATCCGCCATGCATCGCCCGCGATGACGAAGCGATCGCGCGGGACGTCGAGCAAGTCGAACTTGGGTCTGAACACCTTGCGCTGCACGGCGTCGATTTGCGCGTCCACCAGAATCCAGCGCGACTGAGCGGCGTTCCAATACTCGCAAACCCAGTGGTCTTCAAATTTACCCGCAGTGAAGTAGCCGCCGAAGCCGCATCGCGCCCGCGCCGGCACTCCTTGCGCGCGCAGAATCGCGCTAAGCATCAGTGCGAAGTGACGGCAGACCACAGCGGTGCGATGCCCCGGATCACGAGCGACGGTCAGCGGGCGGTCGTCGAGCGAATGAATCCGCGCGAGTATCGACCGCATCGGGCGCAGATTCCCTTCCAGATAGCGTTCACTCGAAAGCTTAAGGTCATAGAGGAATGGCGCGATATCGCGATGAATCAGCACGCCCTGGATTATTTCGCATAGCGCGCCGATGTCGGCGGGCAGTCCCGCGACGTCGGCGGCATGCGCGCCCGGCGCCGTCATCGGACCGTTGCCTGTATAATAATCGAGTGGGTTTTCCATGACACGGCTCCCTGCAAAATAATGCGAGGTCCGAGTCACCGACCGTAGCGCGTCCAAAATTCAAAGGCCAGCGCATCGAGTGCGGCGGGGTTTCGGGTTGCACGCTTAGAGTCCCGGCAGCTTGGGAGTTTCTTTCCATGCGCGCCGCGAGCGAATTGCCTCGAGGTATCCGGCCACCTTCGGAAATCGGCTGAAGCTGAAACCCGCCTTTTCGATCGCATTGAGAATCGGGCCGTAGCCGCAATCCACCAGCGAGAGCTCCTCCCCCAATAGCCACTTGCTATTTGCGAGCCGGCCTTCGAGGATTCCGATAACGCCGGGCAACGCCTTCTCTCCGCGCGCGATCGCGTCCTGATCGCCGGGGAGTCCGAGCAATTTCACCGCAATTCGGTTGAACACCAAATCGGTTGCGGCCGGCGAGATGTGTCCCGACAGAAAGAAGAGCCATTGCAGCGCCTTCGCCCGCTCCGCTGCCGAGGTTGGCCACAGTTTGCCGCACTTGTCGCCCAGGTAGGCGAGTATCGCATGCGAATCCCAGAGTTTCAGATCGCCGTCGGTCAGCACCGGAACGCGGCCGAACGGATTGAGCGCCAGAAATTCAGGCTTGCGCTGTTCGCCCTGACTCAGATCGACCGGCACGACTTCGCATGCGAGTCCGAGCTCGTTTAGCGCGAATTGAATCTTCTGCGGATTAGGCGATGGGAAATAGTATAGTTTCATCACATTCCTCAATAGCAATTGCCGCGGTTTCTTACTTTTGACTCGCGAGATGCGCCTGATAATGCCCGAGTACGAAATCCCAGCCGCCATCGTAACTCTTTCTTGCGTCGCGGGTCTTCGCGTCCTGCTCCCATCCGCTGTGTTCGAGCTCGACTCGAGTCCCGCCGCCTTCGGCGATAAAACGAACCTCGACCTGCGTAGATACTTCCCAACTCGGCGCGCGCCAGGTGAAGGCCACTACGCTCGGTGGTTGATATGCGGTAACCCGTCCAATTTCGTATTCGGTGCCGTCCGGTTTGCGCTCGAAAAATCGTCCTCCCACATGCCCTTCGATAAACGGCCTCGAGTCTTTGCCGCCGAACCCGCCAGGCCACCATTGCCCCATTTCTTCACAGAACACTTTGAACGAGACCTCTGGCGAACGCTCGACCCTGATCGTTTTGCGGATCGTCATGACCTTTCCTCCGCGTAGCGCTTGAATGCCGTGAGCGCGGTATCCCAGAACTGTCCGACTTCTTCGAATTTCGCGATCGTCTCTTTGACTAATTGCCCGCCCGAGGGCGCAAGTTCGTAGATTCGTTCACGCCCGCGCCTGGTTACCCTGATCAGCCCGGCCGCCATGAGTATCCGCGTATGCTTGCAGATCGCGGGGCGAGTGATCGCAAAGCCCTGCGCGAGGTCCCCGGCGCGGCAGGGCTTGTCGGCCAGACGGCCGAGCAACCTGCGACGGGTCGGATCTCCGAGCGCCGCGACCGTCACGTCTAGTTTCATGGTGGATCTGTAACCCATCGGTTACGCATCTGTCAAGATCTCTTCCGCGACTCGATGGCGCGACGTTGTAAGCCTTGCGCGAATCGACTACCGACTAGTCAGTCCCCGCGGCGTCGAATGAGCGCCGAGGCGACCAGGACGAATCATCGATGCCATTTCTCGAACGCGATAATGAAGTGAAGATTTACTACGAAGAGCGCGGCACCGGACCCGCGGTGCTGCTTTCGCACGGATACAGTGCGAGCGCGCGGATGTGGCGCGCGCAGATGGACGCGCTGTCCGATCGTTATCATCTGATCGCGTGGGATATGCGTGGCCACGACCGATCGGATTCGCCTGGCGATCTCGCGCTCTACTCGCATCAGGCGACCGTCGCCGACATGGTTGCGGTGCTCGACGCGTGCGGCGCCAAGCGCGCGGTTATCGGCGGGCTGTCGCTGGGCGGGTTCATGTCGCTCGCGTTTCATCTGGCGCATCCGGAGCGCACGATCGCGCTGATGCTGTTCGATACCGGTCCGGGCTACAAGAAGGACGCGCCGCGCGCGGAATGGAATCGCATGACCGAGGCAACCGCGCGCAATTTCGAGCGCAACGGAATCGACGCGGGAACTGGCAGCCCTGAGACTCGCGTCGCGCGGCATCGCAGCGCGCAGGGACTCGCGAACGCGGCGCGCGGGATGCTGTCGCAGCGCGACGGCAGCGCGATCGAATCGCTACCGTCAATTCGCGTGCCGACCCTGGTGCTGGTCGGCGCGTCGGACGAGCGTTTCTTGCCCTCCGCCGACTATATGGCGGCGAAAATTCCGGGTGCGGAGAAGATCGTCCTCGCGGGCGCCGGCCATGCGGCAAATATCGATCAGCCCGAGGCCTTCAACGCGGCAGTGCGTGGATTCCTTAGCCGAGTCACCGCCTAACCTGGGTAGTGGCAGGCGCAAGACGCACTCTGCGCGTCCCGCTCGTGCGCGCGAAAGGGTGCGCGCATTGGCTCGCGATATTCGCTAACATCGCTGTGCGATGGCAACCCTCCCCTCATCGGCCGAGGCGCGCGATGCCGGCTGAGCTCACGGCTCCCGACTCGGGCGCCGCGGTCACGTTCGATCGCGCCGCCGACAACACGCTAACCGTTCATCTGTCGGGCCAATGGCGGATGCGCCATGGGCTGCCGGGGGGCGACCTTCTGAGCCGCGAGCTTAAGCGCGCGGGCGAGGTTCGGCGGGTCAAGTTTGAGGCGAGCGACCTCGGCAATTGGGACTCGGGCCTGCTGGTGTTCGTCATTCACGCGATCGAGATTTGCAAGGCGCGCAAAATCGACGCCGATTTCTCCGGCCTGCCCGCCGGAGTAAAGCGGTTGATCGATCTGGCCGCGGTAGTTCCCGAAAACAAGGACGCGAAGATCAAAGATGACGCGCAGCTGCTGGCCGAGCGCGTCGGCCGGGCGACCATCGCGTATGGCGCGGGCGTCGAAGATTTCATGACCTTTCTCGGCGCGCTGGCGATCGCCTTCGGACGGTTAATAACTGGACGGGCACGGTTTCGACGCGTCGATTTGATGATCGAGATTCAGGATTGCGGTGCGCGCGCGTTTGGAATCGTCACGCTGATCAGTTTTTTGGTCGGAGTGATTCTGGCCTTCATGGGCGCGGTGCAGTTGCAACAGTTCGGCGCCTCGATCTACGTCGCCGACCTGGTCGGGATTGGGATGGTGCGCGACATGGGCGCGATGATGACGGCGATCATCATGGCCGGACGCACTGGAGCCGCATTCGCCGCGCAGCTCGGCTCGATGAAAGTTACCCAGGAGATCGATGCGCTGACCACGATGGGCCTTGCACCGATGGAATTCCTGGTGCTGCCGCGCGTGCTCGCGCTGGTTCTGATGATGCCGCTTTTGTGCGTGTACTCAGACATGATGGGAATCTTCGGCGGAGCCGCGGTTGGTACCGGCATGCTGAATCTCTCGCTGGGCAGCTACATGCGCGAAACCGCCAATGCGATCGAGCTGGGCGGAGTGTTCGGAGGAATTTTCAAGGCCACCGTCTATGGCGCGATTATCGGGATCGCCGGATGCCTGCGCGGGTTCCAGTGCGGGAACAGCAGCTCGGCGGTCGGCGACGCGGCAACCTCCGCGGTGGTTACGGGAATCGTTTATGTCGTGGTGGCGTGCGGGATGTTCGCGCTGCTGTTCAATATTCTTGGTCTCTGAACTTGATGTACGGCCGCCGGAAAAAGATCGTGCCCATCAACTGGAGAAACGCGTGAGCGAAACCCAGAGTATCGATACCGCGCATCCGCGCGCACAATCGGGTCTGGCGCACATCACCGTGCGAAATCTCACGATGGCGTACGGAGATTTCGTCGTGATGCGCAACCTGAATTTCGTGGTCAAACGCGGTGAGGTGTTCATCATCATGGGAGGCAGCGGATGCGGGAAAAGCACCCTGATGCGCCATCTGCTTGGACTCAACGAGCCGGCCACCGGCGAAATTCTTTACGGCGACTTCAACTTTACCCGCGCCGATCCGGAAGCGCGCGAGAAAATGCTCGGACACTTCGGCGTGCTCTATCAGGGCGGCGCGCTGTGGAGCTCGATGACGCTGGCGCAGAATATCGGGCTGCCGCTCGAGGAGTTCACAGATCTTTCGCCCGCCGAGATTCGCGAAGTCGCGTCGTTGAAATTATCGCTGGTCGGACTCAAGGGCTTCGAGGACTACTACCCGAGCCAGATAAGCGGCGGGATGCAGAAGCGCGCGGGATTGGCGCGCGCGATCGCGCTGGATCCGGAGGTGTTGTTCTTCGACGAGCCGTCAGCCGGCCTCGATCCGATAAGCTCGCGGCTGCTCGATGAGCTAATCCTGGAAATTCGCGACTCGCTCGGCGCCACCATCGTGGTGGTGACGCACGAGCTCGCGAGCATTTTCGCAATCGGCGACGACAGCATCTTTCTCGACGCCGGCAGCCGTACGATGACCGTGCAAGGCAATCCGCGCGAGCTGCTCGAACACTCGACCGATCCGCGCGTGCGCCGCTTCCTGACCCGAGGCACTGACGGCGAGCCGGATGCGGCGCAAGGTCCCAAGACGGGTAAGTAAAGCGATGGGCAAGAAAGTCAATCCTACCTTGGTGGGCGTGTTCGTTCTTGGCGCCATCGCACTCGTAGTGCTTGGAATAATCGTGGTCGGCGGCGGCAATCTTTTCCGCCGCGCACATAAGTTCGTGCTCTACTTCAGCAGCGACGTTAACGGCCTGCGAGTCGGAGCGCCGGTTAAGTTTCGCGGAGTCGAGATCGGATCGGTAACTGCGGTGAGGCTGAGCGTTCCAGGAATGGAGGGCGGCGTCCTGCAGAACAACGTTCAGATCCGGATCCCGGTTATTATCCAGCTCGATTCGGCAAAGCTGATCAGCCACGGCGCGGAGGTCAATCTCGATGATCCCGAGGCGATGCAGCAGGCAATTGCGATGGGGCTGCGCGGACAGCTCGCCACCGAAAGCATCCTGACGGGTCTGCAGTACGTCGATCTGGATATGCATCCGAAGGAGCCGGCCAAGTTTTTTCTCGGCAAAAATTCGCCTTACCCTGAAATTCCGACTCTGCCTACCACCTTGGAACAGGCGCAAATTGCTTTCACCAAAGTGCTGTCCGCGCTCGAGCAAATCGATTTCAACAAGCTGGTCGGAGAGCTGACACGAACCGCGGAGGCGGTCACGAATCTGGCGACCTCTCCCAAGCTCAACGCAACAATCGATGCGCTCAATAAGACCGCGACCAGCATGAGCGCAAGCGCGCAGAGCATCCAACGCCTGTCCGACACCCTGAATCGCAAGATCGATCCGATTTCGAACAGCCTGGTCGCGACCACTGAACAGGCGCGCCAGACCCTGAAGCAGACTCAGGAGACACTGGCCGCGGTGCAGGCATCGCTGGGCCCCGGCTCGCCGGTCAATTATGAGTTGACGCAAACGTTGCAGGACACCTCGCAAGCGGCGCGTTCGCTCAAGCAATTGACCGACTACCTGCAACGCAACCCGAGCTCGGTATTGCGCGGTCGCGCGCAATCGGCGGACTCGAAGGGAGATCTGAAATGAAGCGCGCCGCGCAATTGGCCGCGATCGCAATCCTGGCCATCGCGGGCGCCGGAGTTAGCGGCTGCTCGCTCGGCCTTCAGCCGCGGCCCGACAATTCGAAATTCTTCGTGCTCTCTCCCGTCGCCGCGGCCGCGCCCTCACCGGCAGCCGGCAGCGATGCGACGATAGGTGTAGGTCCGATAAAGCTTCCCGACTATCTCGAGCGCCAGGAGCTAGTGACGCGCGTCGCGCCCAATCGGATGGATCTGTCCAGCACCGATCGCTGGGCAGAGGGTCTGGGCGGCAATTTCACGCAGGTCTTTGCGCAGGACCTGGGCGCGGCGCTACGCACTGAGCGTATCGTATTTTTTCCGTGGTACCAGACCACGGCGGTCAACTATCAGGTGCGGGTTGACGTCTTTCGCTTCGAGGGCGACGGCTCCGGCAAGGTTACGCTAACCGCGCATTGGCAGATCCTCGACGGCAGCGGCAAGATGCTCCACGTGGCGGATTCGACTTTCAACGCGAACGCGGCCTCGGCGGGCACCACGGCAGTCGTCGCCGCGATGAGCTCCGCGCTTGGCGAACTCGCCCAGCAGATCGCGTCAGAGATTCAGTCACTTCCACCCCCGCCGCGGAAATAATCCCGCGCCTGTCGAACATGCTGGCTCGCGACCCATAGATGCCTCTGGGAGAACACGATGGCGCGCACGATCCATCATATGGACTTGACGGTCGCTGACCTCGCGGCCGCGAAGCGATTCTATCAACCGGTGATGGAATATCTCGGTTATAAAATGACCGACGACAGCGCGGAGGATTTGGGATTCGCCACCGGCGATGAGCATGCCAGCGGAATTGTGTTCCATCCCGCGCGTCCGGAGAGCGCCGGCAGAAAGCACGATCGCTATTCACCCGGGCTGCATCATCTGGCGTTTCGCGCGATCAGCCGCGATGAAGTTGACGGCCTTTACCAAGTGCTGCAGAAACTGGGCGCCGTGATCCTCGATCCACCGGCGCTGTATTATCCGCCCGACTACTACGCAGTCTTCTTCGCCGATCCAGACGGCATGAAACTCGAGTTCGTCTTCAACCCTGGCGGCCACTGAGCGCCGCGGTATCTGGAACCGCAGCGCGGCATTCGACTTAGGCCAGTCGCGCCGCTGAGTCCGGAAAATATCTGCCTCGCGCCCGCGCGACATCCACCAGTCCGATCATCGCCGGAACCTCGATCAGCGGGCCGATCACGGCCGCGAAGGAGACCGCGATCGCACCACCACGCTTCGAAGCGCGGTTCTTTATTCCGAGCGCTTAAGCGCTGCGAGCACTCCGGTCGTAATCCGTTCGACAAATCGGCCGTCGGGCCTTAGCAGCAAAAGTTCGGCGCGCAGTTCGGCTTCGAATTCGTCGATACGGCCGCCTAGCGATTTTCGCAGATTCCCCGAATAGGAATACAACCGACCCAGTATCGAATCGATCCCGAAATCCAGGTCGGAGGCGAACTCGTGATATTCCGCGATCGTGAATTTCGACCGCTGGAGGGCAGGTTCTTGCCTCGGTTCCGCGGAGTTGCCTCTCAGACGGCCCAGACGGCGCGGTCGATCGCCCAGATAAGTTTTAATCACGCGCTCCGCGACAGGCTCCCACGACTCCTTTGGCTGTGCCGGACCGTTACCGATGAGTACCAGACCGTGGCCGGAACCAATGAGCGCGATGCCGCCGCCGTCTTCAACGATTTCGTAGAGATCCCGCAGCACCCGATCGCGGTCCATCCAATGGAACGACTGCCCCATCAGCACCAATCGAAACGCTCCGAGCGCCGGCGAAAGGTCCATCGATCCCGCTTGCAGCCACTTAATGTTGCGCGCCCGGGCACTCTGCGACGATTCGCGCCCAACGCGGATCATCTCGGGATCCGGATCCATCGCAACGACTTCCGCTACCGCTGGCGCCAGCGGAATCGATGCGTTGCCGGTCCCGCATCCCAAGTCCAGAACCCGGCACGTTTGGTCGAGCCGGAATCTCTCTTCAATGAAATTGAATACGGCGCGCGGATACTTCGGCCGATGACGAGCGTAGTATTCGGCCGCGCCTTCAAAGATCTTCGGATCGTATTGAAAATTCATTGGTTGGAGCCGAGCACCTCACGGGTGCTTGACGGGCGCGGCCTCTGGGCTCCATTTCAGGATTCCGAGGTCGGCTACGAAAATTGCGTAGAACGATTTTACCAGGATCAGCTCGATCACGGTTGCGAGCGCGAGTCCTCCGATCTGCGCGTAGCACAGCGGCTGCCATAGCGGCCCGCCATGCAGCGCTAGCGGGAACAGCGCCAGCATCGTCGCGCCGACGGTAACCATCACCGGGCGCAAACGCTCGATTCCCGCATCGAGCAGCCCCTGGATCAGCTCCTCGCCAATCTCGCGGCGCTCCTCGATAAACTCAAACAACACGATGACGTGGCTGACGATCACGCCGACCAGGCTGGCAATTCCCAAAAACGCCATGAACCCGAACGGCGTGCCCATTATCCATAGCGCCGCGACTGCGCCGACCACGCCGTACGGCACCGCTACGAACACGAGCCACGGCTTGATCAGGTTGTTGAACTGCACGACCAGCGCGATGAAGATCAGCACGACCGAAATCAGCAGAACAATCGCCAGCTCGCCAAAGCCTTCGCTCTGCTTGGCCTGCTCGCCGCCGATCTCGATCCTGTAGCCGGGCGGCAGATGGCGGCTGAGCGCCTGGAGCTTCGGGTTTGCGACCTTCATGACCTCCGACGGCAGGAGCCCCGGCGCCGGATAAGCACTAACCGTTATTGTGCGGAAATGATCGCGGCGGACAATCCGTTCGTGCGACAGCTTGAACACGATCGGCGCCAGCCCCTCGATCGGGACCCGTCCGTTGCCCTGCGACGCGTAGATGTAGAGATTGCGGAGATCCGAAAGCTGGGCGCGCTCCTGCTGGCGAAGCCGCGCGACAATCGGGATCCGCAGGTCGCCGCTGATGAGCGTGCCCACTTGCCCTCCGGAGAGTCCGGCGGCAGCGGAGTTGGCGATATCCTGATTGGTGACGCCGGCCAGATTTGCGCGATCGGGATTTATCGGCAGCTCGATTATCGGACTCTCGGCCATCCAGTCGGTTCGGATGCGCCGCGTGCCGGGGACCGCGGCCAGCACGGCCTTGGCCTGATCGGCGATATTCTCGAGCGTGTCGATGTCGGCCTGCTCGCGCGCGGGATCGACGTCGGCCTGCCCGAAGATGTGCACCTCGATCGGATAGCGCACCGGATTGGTGAGCAACTGGACCACGTCAACGGTCGCGCCCGGAACTTCTTTCGACACGAGGTTTTGCATCGGGCCTACGAGCTTTGGCATGTCCTCCTTGTGATAAATCTCCAGGAGCAACTGCGCGTAATTCGCTTGCTGTGACTCGGGCGACGCGGAGAACCAGAAACGCGGTCCACCGCCGCCGACGAAGGTGGTGATCGATTTCAGGATCGTGCGCGGACGGCCGTGGTCTGGATGTTCTTTGCCGTAATCGAGGGCCGCGCGGCGCACGATGGCGGCAACCTTTTTCGCGGCCGTGTCGGTCTCTGAGATCGCCGCGCCGTTGGGAAGCCATACGTCGATATACGCGAGGTACTGCACGTCTTCGGGAAAGTAGGCGCTGCGCAACTGCTTCGCGATCAGGAACCCACCCAATAGAAACAGCATCGAGCACGCAACGAAGGCCTTGCGATGCTCCAGCGCGTAGTGGCCGATCAGGTAGTACACCCCGGTTACGCCGTGGGTGCGCCGATACTCGATCGGCGGCAGCGGTTTTCCGGGCCGCATCAGGTAGTACCCGAGCTGCGGAATGAAAGTCATCGAGACGATTCGCGACGCGACCAGCGTGCAGGTCATTACGATCGGCAAGCTGTAGAGAAACTTTCCGGTGTCGCCCGAAAGCAGCAAAAACGGCAGATACGCGACGATATTGGTGATGGTCGAGAACAGAATCGCGCGTGCCAGCTTGGTCGGACCGAGCCACGACGCGATCTCCGCCGGATGCCCCAGACCCAGGTCGTGCTTGATCGCGTCGCCCGCGACCACCGGATCGTCCACCAGCAGGCCAAGCGCAATTATCAAGGTCGCGATCGACACTTGCTGCAAGTCGATCCCCAGCACGTACATCATGCCGAAGGTCATCGCGAGGGTGAGCGGAATCGATAGCGCGATCAGCAGCGCGGCGCGCCAATCCCAGAAGCCGACCAGCGCGATTATGACCACCAGCACGATCGCCTCGTAGAGCGCGTCCATGAACAAATGGACGTTCTCATCCACCTGGCGCGGCTGGTCAGAGGTGCGCGCGATCACCAGATCTTCCGGCAAGCGCGTCTTGAGTCCGTTTATCGCCTTATCGACTGCCGTGCCGAACGCCGCGATCTGCTCGCCCGAGCGCATGAAGACCGCGATCGTGATTGCGCGGCCGCGGTTCCAGTGTCCTTCGGGCGTTCGCGCAGTGTAGAAATTCAGCAACTGCGGCGGCGCCTGATAACCGCGCGTGATGTCGACCAGGTCGCGCAAATAAAGCGGCGAGCCGGTATCCGACTTGCCGATTATCACGTCGCCAATCTCTTTCGCGTCGGTAAATTCGCCGCTCGGATGCAGCGTCACGTTGGTGCCGGCCGCGTCGATCATCCCGGCCGATTGCGTGATGTTGCGCGATGAAAGTATCTCCGAAATCTTGCCCGGCGTGATGCCGTAAGACGCCAGCCGCTGCTGCGAGTAGTAGAGATCCACCCATTCCGGCAGCACTCCGGTGCGTGAGACTTTCTCGACGTCCGGAACCGCTTCCAGAGCGCGGGTGATCAGATCGGTATACCGCTCAAGCTCGCGGTAGGTGTACTTGTCGCCGGCCGACGCCTCGAGAATTGCCTCGGTCTGTGCGGGATCCGTGATCGTGACCGGCGGCCACGCGTCAGGATGAAACGCCTCGAACATCGAGGTTCCAACCCTGGAATCGATATATGTGGTTGCCGACTTGACCAGGTCCGCGCCCGCCGGCTGGGTGGCGTCGAGTCCCGAGAAGCCCGACCCGTCGAGCGGACGGATGTCAGTCGCCGCGTGATGCTCTGCCAGATAGCGCGAGAGCCCGTCGCGCACTCGCGTCACCGCCTCGGCGGGCATCGTCGCCGGATAGATCGTCACCAGCGAGATGCGATTGGATTTTGAATTGGGCGCGGCCGCCGCGCGCGTTCTCTCGATCGCCGCGCGAACCTGGCGTGCGCGCAACGCGATCTCAACCTCGTTAACCTTGGGGCTCGCAACGGTCAGCATCAGCGCAGCGGTATCCCCGAAATCGCTGTAGAACCGGATCGGACCGGCGCCGCTCGGCAAATTGCGGATACTGGAGAGTTTGAGGTTGATGTCGTTGAATTGCTTTTCGGTATCGTTGGCGTTTTCGGCGAGCTGGACATAAACGATCGCAACGCCATCGAGCGTCAGCGAACGAATTCCATAATCGGTGCCGGGACCCGCGGGATGGATGTAGGAGTTGGTCGCGATCTTCTCCTCCATCTTGCGCGTAACCGTCTGCTCGATTTTCTCGGCGCTGACTCCGGGCCACGGGCATAGCGCAAGCGCCTGCCGGACGGGGATATCCGGGTCTTTGCGCTTGGGCATGTTGATATATCCGTAGACGCCCCACGCAACTACGGCGGCCAGCAGCACCCACGAGATCGCGCGATTCTCAACAAAAAACCGCGCGGTGTTGTGCGTCGTGCGGATTATTTCTTCGTCGCTGCGATGCGCCATTACGGGATGATCCGGATTTCTTCACCGTCGGTGACCAGGGTAGCCCCGCGCACGATCACGCGATCGCCGATCGCAACCCCGGAATCGACCGCGATCTCGTTGCCGACGATATTGCCAAGGCGCACCGTGCGCATTCTGGCGATCGTCTTGCCGCCCTCGTCGGTGGCGACGAAGACCGCGTAGCCGCTGCGATCTTCGGGCGGACGCACGATCGCGTTGATGGGAACCGTGGCCGCGGTAGCAACCCGCGCTGAGACGTTGTTAGCAAGCCTGAGCGCCGCGATCATCCCGGCACGCAGGCGGCCGTCTTTATTCGGAATCGTGATCTCGACATCGAAGGTGCGCGTGTTCGGGTCGGCGCTTTGTCCGACGCGAGTGATCTGCCCTTCGAGCAGGACTCCCGGCAGCGCCTCGCTGCGCAGGTTCTGCGCCTGCCCCTGCTTCAGTTGCCCAACCTCGATATCCGAAACCGCGAAGATTGCTTTCATCTCGGTCGTATCGGCGATTTGAAACGCGGTGACACTTGGGCCTACCAGCGAACCGATCTCGATTCCGCGGCTCAGCATCACGGCATCCATCGGCGAGCTCAACTTGCAGTACCCTAAATTGATTTGCGCCTGCTTGAGCGAGGCCTCGGACTGCTTAACCTGGGCATCGGCGGATTGGAATTGCTGAAGGGCGCTGTCGTAGTCGCGGCGCGCGGTAATTTTTTGTTTGAATAGCTCGCTGTTGCGGCTGTAATCGGCCTTGGCTTTCGCGTAGGTCGCTTGCGCGTTGGCGACGGTCGAAGCCGCCTGATTCACCTGCTGCTGATAGGGCCCGGTCTGGATCGTCGCGAGCAGCTCGCCGCTCTTAACCGGATCGCCGCCCTGGATGTCGCGGACGCGTCCTCCCGCGCCGGCAACCTGCTTGATCGTCTCGACATAGCCGTTGACCTGGAACGTCAGTCCGACCTGGCGATAGGGCTGAAGGTTCGCTGTGTACGCTCCGCGATGAGTCTCGGCGGTCTCTCGAACCGTGGTCACCGTTACAGCGATCGGCGGCGCAGTGGTGGGCTTTGGATGATCGCCGCATCCGATCGCCACGGCCGCTGCCGCCGCAATCAAAAGCGCAAGTGAAGCGTTACGTATGTGCAAGTCGCGCCCCTCCTCGAAACCTCGCGCGCGCGGCGAATCGTTCGCCGCCACGGGCCCGCGCTCTCCGGGTTCGAACGTATTCGTCGCGAAAGGCGCTCGCGATGTTATCAGAAATCGCGGCGGCTTCGCGCTGCCTCGCGCTACCTGTAGATACGGGCGGTGTCGCGGATGCGGGCCTTGATTTCCTCGCGCAGCGCGATTGGTTCCAGCACCTCGATATACGGGCTCATCGCCATGATCCAATTTGACAGCTCCGCGGTTCCTTTGAGCTTCAAGTGGAGCAGCATCCTGCCGTCGCGGCCGACCGATACTTTCTGCGAAGGATGAACGGTGCGCGCGCGCAGGCGCGCATCGCTTTCGGGGCTGAGGCTCTTCAGGACCACCGCCGTCTCGCGATCTCCGCTGACGATTCCAAAAGCGCCCTGCACAAACGCGGCAGGATTGTAGGACGCGGGCAGATGAAATCTTTCATCGTTGCTGGAGCTGTCCTTGATGAAGTCCACCGAGCGCATCCGCTCCACCGCCAGGTAAATAATCCTGGAGCCGCGATGGCTTCGGCCGAGCAGATAAAGTCCACCGCGATACTGAACAAGCGTGTACGGATCGAAATCATGGATGAGATCGGTGCCGTCGATTCGGTTCATCGCCGCGTATTGGATTCGCAGCCGCTTCTCTCCGATCAACGCGCGCAGAATCAGATCGATCTGATCTTCGTAAGGGCGATAGTCCTTGGGAACGTACTCGACCGCGTAAAACTTGCGGTTGAAATCGCGGAGCCCGAGTTGCATCGCGGGGGGCAAATTCTTCTTCACGCGCTCCCAAATATCGCCGACTCCGGACTGCAGCACCGTGCCTTCGAGAAATTTAAGCAACCCCAGGCTCACGTATAATGCCGCCGCCTGGTAGACGTTCGAACTCGGCCCGCTGCGCCGCGTGACCAGGCGCAGCTTACGCGCCGATCCGCTGCCGGCCGCCTCGACGATCATTTGGCCGGCCTTTCCCCGCATCCGCAGAAATTCGCGTACATATCGATCCACCGTGCGCTCGCTGACTCCGAGCTCGCGCCGAATTCGCGCAAGCGAGACTCCGAGCGGCTCCTCGTACAGCATCATCGCAATCCGCGCGTAGCGGATTCCCGATTCATAAGTGGGCTTTCGTGATGCGATCGCCATCGGTGCGCCTCCAGTCAGAGCGGGCGGATTGTATCTTGCTTTTAACGACAACCGTTGTCTTGGGGACAGTTATAATGGAGTTGGTTGGACGAGGTAAATGGAAACCAATAACGTCGGCATCACGCACGCAACGCCGCAAAACAAAGAGAAACGGGGGATGCTCAAGCTTCACTATTCGAACCGGCTCGAAGGATTGATCGAGCCGCTCGCGCGCGCGATCGGCGAACGCCAGGATCGCGATCCGCTGCGGCCGATCTCGATCGTCGTGCCCAATCGCGCGGTCGCACAGTTCGTGAAATATCGCGTCGCTGAGCGTCTCGGCATCGCGGCGAATCTAAATTTCCCGTTCCTGCGCGCGCATCTGACCGCGATTGCGCAAAACGCCGACCCGCGCCTGCGCGTGCTCGGCGCGGATGCACTTCAGCTCGTCATCTTCAACTGCCTTTCAGGCCAGAAGCATCGCGACAATTCCAGGCTCGCGCCTGTCTGGCAATATATCGACGCCGGTGGCGGCCGCGGCACGCCGGAAGCGGAGCTTCGATGCTTCGAGCTGTCGGGACGGGTCGCGAAGCTGTTCGAGGAATATTCGATCTCGCGGCGCGCGATGCTCGCGCAGTGGAATAGCGATCGGTTGATCGCCGCCAACACGGCCGCCGCCAATAACGAAAAATGGCAACAGGCGCTGTGGCGAATCATCTTCGACGCCAGCGGCGCCGCGAAAAAAGAATGGACCGGCGACACTGCGCACGACTGGAATCTCCTGCCCGACGCGTTTGGGCGCACCCGCGATCTTGCCCTCGCCGACGCGGTGCGCGACGGGTTAAAAGTGTTCGGACTCGCGTCCCCGGGTCAGGCATACGCTGAAATTTTCGCACGGCTCGGCAAACTCGGGCCGCTTTCGATTTACGCGCTTAACCCGTGCCGCGAATTTTGGGAGGACCTTGATACCTCGCGCCGCGCCGCTTGGGCGAACTGGACCCGTCGCGGAAGCCGCCTCGGCGGCGATCTGGCCGCGAGCGAAGATCCATTTGGCCTGGCGACAGCAGACCATCGCGCGCTCGAGCTATGGGGACGTCCGGGCCGCGAATATATTCGATTGCTGAATGAATTGAGCGATTGCGACTTCGAACCGAACTTCATCGACAGTCCCACCAGCGTGTCTCTTCTTGCACGTTTTCAGCGCGATGTTTTAGACCGTTCATGCGAAGCCGAATTTAAGACTCCTGATTCGACGGCGAGTATCCGCTTCCTGGCTTGCCCGGGAATTCGGCGCGAGGTCGAGATCGTCGCCAACGAGATCTGGCGGCTGGTGAAGCAGAGCGCGTCCGCGTCGAGGCCAATCCGCTTTCACGAAATCGGCGTGCTGATTCCCGACGGCGAGTGCGAAACCTACGCGCCACACATCGAGTCGGTCTTCACGCGGATGCACAATATCCCGGTCGAGATCAGCGGACGCAGTGTCGCGCGCCAGAGCCGCGTTGCCGAAGCGATCGTGCTGTTGTTGAAGCTTCCGCTCGGACGCGTCACGCGCGCCGATCTGCTGCGCCTGCTGAAGCATCCCGCGCTCAGCGGCGGCAACCCGAAGCTCGATGTCGATCTTTGGGACGCCTGGTGCGAGGAGTTGGGAGTTTTCTTCGGCGCCGATGGAGGCGATCCGGCCGCGACCTATATCCCGCGCAATGTTTTCAACTGGGACCAGGCGCTCAAGCGGATCGCGCTCGGAGCGTTCATGTCGGGCGAACGCAGCGGCGACGATCGTTTATTCGATTCGCCCAAAAGCGGCGCGCTGCTGCCGCTCGAGATTGACGAGGCCGACCTTCCCGCGGCGCAGGCACTGGTGAACACTGCACGCGCGCTGTTGGCCGACGCGCAAGCGATCGCAGCCGCGCGAATGAACCTTTCGCGATGGGCGCAAATGATCGCGCGCATGATCGAGCGATACTTAATCGCCGCCGAACCCGAAGATCAGCAGATGCGCGACCGATGCCTCGCCGCGATCGAGGCGATGAGTTCGGAGGGAATCGAAAGTCCCGACGTGTCGTATGCGGTGGCGGAGGCGTCGGCGGCGGCGCTTATCGAGGAACTCGGTGCGCGCCAGGTCCGCTTTGCGGGGCGCGGAGTTGCGGCAGGCGCGATGGGCACGCTGCATGCGCTGCCGTTTCGCGCAATCTTCGTGCTCGGCCTGGGCGAGTCGGTGTTCCCGGCGCGTGATCCACGCGACCCGCTCGATCTTCGCCAGACGCGGCGCCACGCGGGCGACGTGAGCCCGACGGAGCGCGATCGCTATCTGTTCCTCGAATCGGTTCTTGCCGCGCGAGAGCAGATCGCATTCTCATACGTCGCTCGCGATGCGCACACCGGAGATTCACTCGAGCCCTCGACCGTGGTTCGCGAGCTTCAGTTCATCCTCCGCTCATATCTCAAAGAGAGCGCTGTCGATGCTCTCACGCTGGCGCATCCGGTGAGCCGTTACGATGCTGCCTACTTCAAAGACGCCGGAGCCGTTTCCGCGCAGGATGGACTAATCAGTTTCGATAGCGCTGCGCGGCACGGTGCGCGCATGAAGGCATTACGCGATGACTTGGACAGGAAACCCGGTGAGGCGTCGCGGCTGGATGCGGACGAGTTGCTGGCCGCGCTTTCGAGCCAGGCGCGCGCGGCGCTGCGTTCCGATCTGCGGATTCCGAAAATTTCGGGAGCCGCGGAGCTCTCCGATCGCGCCGCCGATCTGGATCTTCCGATCTCAGCACTGCGCAAGTTCCTGGAATGCCCCGCGCAGGGCGCCGCCCGTTTTGCGCTCGGCATGAACGAGGATGAAGACGCCGACGAAGAGATCGTGGACGAACCGATCGAAATGACAAAGGCCGATCACGTGATGCTGCTGCGCGAGGTATTTTGGAAGCTTGCGAAGACCGGCGCCGCGGCTGCCTCAGAATATCTGCGTGCTGCCGCGTTGGCGCAGATGAAGGGGCGCGCGCCGGTCGGTCCAATAGCAGACAAGCTGCGCGATCAGGATCTCCATTTGATGCATGGCTGGAGAACGTACGCCGAGGCGGCAAAAGCCGGCGATTTGTCGCAGTGGAGGGAGTTCCGCATCGGCCGCGCCGACGAACCCGCGTCGTCGGCACCGGAGATTCTGCCCTACCTCGCACTCGAGGTGCCGATACGCGGCGCCCGCGGCAAATCGATCGTTCAGCGCGTCAGGCTGCACGGCCGTGTCGGACTTATCGCGCCGGGATTCGACGCCGCGTTGGAGTGCGTAGCGCGTCACGATGCTGATGCCCGGCATTTTCTGCCTCTGTTCCTGAATGCGATCGTGCTGATAGCGGCGGGTCAGCCGATCACAAAAAAATTCAGGGCGATCGTGGTCGGAGTCGCGGACGAAAAGAAAAAAACCCTGCCGTCCTGGATCAAGACCTTCGTCACGCCGCGGAAGGATCAGGCAATCGAGTATCTGACGATGCTCGCCGGCGATCTGCTTTCCGATGCACACGACTATTTTCTTCCAATCCAGGCAGCGGCGAAATTCTATAGCTCACCCGGCAAGCGCGGCGGAGATACAGAACTGGTTCCTGCGCTGGAGGATATGCGCGACCAGGAGGGCCCGTTCGGATTGCCCAACTCCGCGTACGGACCACTGCGGCGGTGGCGCGAGCTCGAGATCCTGAGCGAGACGGAAATTTCCGATCTGGTAAAACGCCGCTTTGGGCCGATTAAAGCGTTGTTTGGAGCTGAGGAGAAAGAAGCATGAGCGGCGTGCCTTATGCCCGTCCGCCTGTGCTCGATCAAATTGGACTGGGAACGCATCACGTGATTGAGGCCAACGCCGGCACCGGCAAGACGTTTACAATCGAGCATCTGATTGTTGAGCTGCTGGTGCGCGAAAAGGCGCGGCTGGAACAAATCCTGGCGGTCACTTTCACCCAGCGCGCGACTGCTGAGCTGCGAGCTCGCGTTCGTTCCGCGATCGAGCGCGCGCTGCGTGCGGCTCAAGCCGGTGATGAATCAATCAGATCGGCGTTCCACGGCATTGAGATTATCGCTCAGCTCGAAGCTGCGCTGTTCTCTTTCGAGCGCGCGCCGATTCATACGATTCACAGCTTCTGCCAGCGAATTTTGACCGAGCTCGCATTCGATACCGGCGTCAGATTCGGAACCGAAGCCGCCGACGGACGCGCACTGTTTCACGAGGCGTTTCGAGCGGTTTTGCGCGGAAAGAAGATATCCGATGCCGCGTACGCCGGGTTGTTGGAAACATGGATCGCGAAACCGAACAGGTCGATCGACGATCTCGAGAAGATGCTCTTCGAGGTGAACAGCAATCATTATGAGCCGGATATTACCCGGCCGGCGTGCATTGAGAATGGCCTGGCCGACGCCTTCGTTCCGGCGATACGCGAATGGCTGCTGGTCCAAAAATATCACCGCGGCGTAATCGACTACGATGACATGCTCGAGCGCGTCCACGCGGCGCTGGCAAATGACCGCGACGGCAGACTGGCCACCGCGCTGCGCATGCGGTATCGCTTCGCGCTGATCGACGAGTTCCAGGACACCGACGAGATCCAGTGGGCGATTTTTCGCAAGATCTTCGTTGACGATGCCGCGCAGAACGCTCTGTATCTAATCGGAGATCCCAAGCAGGCGATCTATTCGTTTCGCGGCGCCGACGTTCACGCCTACCTGCGTGCTCGCGACGTGATCGCGGCGCCGCCGAATGTTCCGATCGCGCTGGTCGAGAATTTTCGCTCGACCGAACAGATGATCCGCGGCATCAATGCGATTTTGGATCAGCGCGCGGAGCCGCCGCTGTTCAGCGGTACGATCAAATACCAGAACCCGGTGAGTTGCGGACTTAAAGATCTTTGCGCCAAGGCTAATGGCAAGGATCTGATTCCGATCACAGTCTTCCAGGTGAAGCGCGATGCGAAATACAACTCCGTGGCGCTGAAACGGATCCTTGCGCGCCGAATCGCCGCAACCATCAAAGAGATGGTCACAAATCCCGATTCCGAAGTGAGCGTGACCGGCGGCGGCAATCCGACCGTCACTTACCGCGATGTCTTTATCCTGACCAACACCAACGCCGAAGGCGTCAACCTTGCCGAGTATCTTCGCGCAGAGGGTGTTCCCTACGCGTTCTATAAGCGCGAAGGATTGTTCCAGACCGACGAGGCGCGCGATGTGCTCGACGTGCTGCGGGCAGTTGCGGCGCCGAACAACCGTTCGCATCGCCTGAAAGCGTGGGCCACGCCGTTTTTCGGCGTCGCGATGCGCGCGCTCGCAAAGCTCGGCGAGCTGGCGCCGTCCGATCCGCTGATGACGCGGCTCGCCCAATGGCACGGACTCGCGAAGGACGGCGATTTCGCCGAGTTGTTCGACTCGTTGCTCGAAGACAGCGGGCTCGCCGCCCGGCAGTTGTTTCTCGCGCCGAATCTGCGCGAGCTGACCAACTACGAACACATCTGTGAGCTGATGCTGGCAGAGTCGCTCCGGGAAGGATGGTCAATCGCGGAGATAATCGATCGTCTGGCCTCTTATATCGACGAGTATCGCCAGCCGTCCGGCGAGGATACGAATCTCATGCGGCTCGACAGCGAGCGCGCGGCAGTCCAGATCATGACCGTTCACAAGGCCAAGGGACTGCAGGCGCGAGTCGTGTTTCTGTTCGGCGGCTTTTTCGCGAACCACAGTCCGCGTTCCGTGAGGATTTATCACGACGCGGAGGGCGAGCGTCAGCTCGCGATTGGAAACGAGGCGCAGGCGGCCGAAAAATCGAGGATCAAGCAAGAGGAACTCGAAGAAGATCAGCGGCTGTTGTATGTAGCGATTACGCGCGCACGCGCGAAACTTTACCTGCCGTATTGCCTCGAAGGATCCACGAAAAAGAAAATCAGCGGAAGATACAAGCAACTAAACGATCGCCTGCGCGCGATGGATGCGGCAAAGCAGCTTGCTAACCCATTGTTCGAGATCGTTGCGGCGGAAATGAAAGCTCGTCCGGCCGGCGCAAGCGCGGACGCCATCGCTCAATGGAAGCCGCCGACAACTCTTCTGGCCGACTCAAGCGCCGCAATATCCGAGCACGAGCTGGCAGTGCTCGCGCGCGAGAGCGAACCGCTGCGCACGCATTCCTACACTTCGCTGAATCGCCGCGTAGCGGACATCCTCGATGAGCCAAGCGAATTCAAGCGCGACCTCGAACCGCAGGCCGAGGTTTCATCGGAACCGGCAGGTGGCGCGGCCGCGGGAATCTTTTTGCACGAGGTAATCGAGAAGCTCGATCTGAAAACGCTCTTTGCCGCGCGCGATCTTGCGGCCTGGAACGCGCTCGGCGAGGTGCGCGAGCTGATCGATTCCGCATTGCGGCGTCATCAGGTGCCCGACCGCGAACGCTGGATGATTCGCGGTCCGGAGTTGATATTCAATACGTTGCGATCGCCGATCATTGCGGGCGCCACGACAATTCCGGCTCTGGCCGCATGCGAGTCTTCGCGCGAAATGGAGTTCACGTTTCCGATTCCCGAGCGAACCCATCGCCTGCTCGATTCCGTAGCGGCGGGAGGCGATGCGCGATGGCAAATTGATCGGGGGGTGTATGTCGGATTCGTAGATTTTGTTTTTCGCCACGAAAAACGCGTTTACTTCGCCGACTGGAAGAGCAACCTGCTGGATTCCTACGAACCCGGCGCGGTCGCGGATTACGCGCTCAGGAATTACGGCATCCAGGCGGACATCTACACGATCGGGGTGCTGCGCCTGCTCGGAATTCGAACCGAGGATGACTATGCGGCTCGCTTCGGCGGCCTGCTCTATCTGTTTATTCGCGGCATCACGCCGGCCGGCGGCGGAACCCGCGGCGTGTATTTTCATCGTCCGGAGTGGAACGAGGTTATGCGAGTCGAGCGCGAACTGATGAATCCTTCCGAAGTCGCAGGCCGAAATCGATGACGCAGGCTTACTCTGTGCTGGGGATGGATACCGCATGGTCCCGCAACGCGCGCAAGGAGCGCGCCGCAACCCAGTTCGAGAACGACATGGCGCATCTTCGGGCGTCGGCCGCGGAACTCAATCTCGACGCGGGCGCGGTTCATCTGGCGGCGGAGATCGCCGCGCTCGAGCCCGCCTTCGAACTCGACGACGACGCGCGCTTCGCACTAATTGTGCTGATTGTTATTTCGCAGGCCGCACTCGCCGAAGGCAGCACGCGCTTTCCCGTGAGCGGTGCGGAATCGAAAGAACCGCTCACGCGAATGTTAGCCGTCCTGCTGGCGCCGCCGTTCAATGAGTCAGACCGCGCGCGGGTCACGGACAAAATCGCGGAGATTCTCTCGGCGAATAGCGCGGCTACCGTGATCGGACTCGCAGCGGACGCGCGGCGTCCGCTGCTCTACTTGCAGCCCTACCTTTACCACGAGCGAATTTATCGCGCCGAGCAGAGGCTTGCCGCGCGCCTGGGGGAAATGCTGCGCGGCGATGGCGCGCAGGATAGAAAAATTGCTTCACGATCGCTCGCGGATACTGTCATGCGCGAGGCGGTAACCGCTGGCGGCGCAGCCAAACTCTCCGACGAGCAGCGGCACGCGGTCGAGATCGCGGTAGGCTCGCGGTTGGCGGTAATTTCCGGCGGACCGGGAACCGGCAAGACTTCGATAATCGCGGCGATCTTGCGCGTTCTCGTGCGCATCGGCGTTCCTTCCAACTCGATCGCGTTGGCCGCGCCAACCGGCAAAGCCGCGTACCGGATGAATGAATCGATCCGAAAGACGCTTGGTTCGATCGAAAACCCGACGCTGGAAGACTTCGCGCTCGCGGCGGCAATGCCGGCCGCCTCCACGATTCATCGCCTGCTCGGATACTCAAGCACACGAAGAGCTTTTATCCATCATCGTGGCAATCCGCTCGACGCGGCGGCGGTGATCGTCGATGAGGCGTCGATGCTCGATCTGACGCTGATGGATCATCTGACCAGCGCGATGCGCCCGCAGGCGCGCCTGGTGGTTATCGGGGATGCGGATCAGTTGCCGTCGGTCGCGGCGGGCGCGGTGCTGCGCGACCTGATGCCGGGGAAAGACAACGCGGCGTCATCTCCGATGGCGGGCGCGATCGCGACGCTGAGCGAGAATTATCGCGCCCGGGCCGATGATCACGGCGGCGCTGCGATCGCGCTGGCCGCCCGCCGAATCAATGAAGGCCGCGCCGACTTGATCTCCGCCGCCGACAGTCCGATTGTTCGCCGTGCAACTGCCGGCGAGGTCGCATTTTCAGGCGTCGAGCTGATTGCGGGCGCATCGGGGTCGTTGCCGGATTTTCTGGGGTGCTTCGCGCGCGTGCGAATCGAATCTGACGACTACGCCATGATGGCGGCGCGAACCTATGTGCTCGCGGACGGCGAATTCGGCGCCGAGGATTCCGCGGCGCTTCGGCGGATGCTCGCGCATCAGGCGGCCGCACGAATCCTGTGCGTGACCAGGGTTGGCCGATGCGGCGCCGACGCAATCAACGGGCGGATGCATCGCGAGGCGCTCGTCCGAATCGCGCCATCCGAGCGCGGCTCGCTGATCGCGGGCGAGCCGGTAATCGTTCTGCGCAACGATTACGATCACATGCTGTTCAATGGCGATCAGGGGGTGCTGGTGAACGTGGCCGAGCGCAGAGGACGCAAGTCGCTGACAGCGGTGTTCGCGCGCGGAGCGGGCCTGGCCGCATTTGGAATCGAGATGCTCTCTGACGCGATCGACTTATGCTACGCGATGACGGTGCATAAGGCGCAAGGCTCGGAGTTCGATTGGGTCGGGCTCATTCTCCCCGAACGCGATTTACCGCTGCTCTCGCGCGAGACGATCTACACGGCGGTCAGCCGCAGCCGGCGATCATGCGTGATTTTCGGCAGCGATGAACTGCTCGAAAAGGCAGTTGCGCGGCGCATCGAGCGATTCTCAGGACTCGCAGAAGCAATCGAACGACATCGCGCCGGGTAATCCGGCGGCTGAACTATCTTTTTCATGACACCGCCGTCCGCTATTCCTGGGCGGCGGGAGATTGGCAATATAATCAGGCGTCAAGCGCGTGGCTGACGTAATATACTGGAAGCACGCGACTGCGTAACGAAGGGAGAGACTCCAATGCAGATGGGAATGATCGGACTAGGCAGAATGGGCGCGAACATGGTGCGGCGGCTGCTGCGCGCCGGCCATCAATGCGTTGTGTTCGACGTAAGCAAGGACTCGATTTCGGCGCTGGCAAAGGAAGGCGCGATTGGCGCGACCTCGATCGACGACTACACGGCGAAGCTCACCAAGCCGCGAGTGTCGTGGATGATGGTGCCGGCGGCAGTAGTGGAATCAACCGTCGCGGAGCTGAGCAAGCGCTTCGAGCGCGGCGACATTATCGTGGATGGAGGCAACTCGTATTACATCGACGATATTCGCCGGGCCAAAATGCTGACCGAGAAGGGACTACATTACGTCGATTCCGGAACCAGCGGAGGCGTATGGGGACTCGAGCGCGGCTACTGCCAGATGATCGGCGGGGAGGCCGGAGTGGTGAAGCATCTCGATCCGATTTTCGCGGCGCTGGCTCCGGCGGTCGATAGCGCGCCGCATCTTCCGGGGCGCGAGAAAATCAAGAACAGCACTGCCGAGCACGGCTATCTGCATTGCGGAGCAAACGGCGCCGGGCACTTCGTCAAGATGGTGCACAACGGAATCGAGTACGGAATCATGGCCGCATACGCGGAGGGGCTGAACATCCTGCATCACGCCAATATTGGCAAAACCAAAGCGGCGTCCGACGCCGAGACCACTCCACTGCGCAATCCGGACCTGTATCAGTACGACATGAATCTCACCGACATCACAGAATTATGGCGGCGCGGCAGCGTGATCTCGTCGTGGCTGCTCGATCTGACCGCAACCGCGCTGCTCGGCGACCCGGAGCTAAAGAAATTCGCGGGGCACGTATCGGACTCGGGCGAAGGGCGATGGACCGTCGAGGCGGCGATCGATGAGGGCGTACCGGCAAACGTTCTGACCTCGGCGCTCTTCGCGCGTTTCAGTTCGCGAGGCGCGGCCGACTTCGGCGACAAACTGCTATCGGCGATGCGCTACGGGTTCGGCGGCCATCTCGAAAAGCCCAGCAAGTAATCGCGCCGCGGGCGCGGAACTTGCCCGACAAAGGAATATCGATGGCGACCGAACAAGTTGAAAATGTGGAAAGTGCGACGCAGACGCGGCCGGGCGATCCATGCACGGTCGTGATCTTCGGCGCCGCCGGCGACCTGACCAAGCGCAAACTGATTCCCGCACTGTACAATCTCCAGGGCGGCAAGTTTCTGCCGGAGAAATTCGCGATCGTGGGCGTGTCGATTGAGAAGTACAGTGACGAAGCGTTTCGCGATCAGCTTTCGGGCGATATCAAGAAGTACGCGACCGAAGATGTCGATGCGGATTTGTGGAAGTCGTTCGTGTCTAAGGTTTACTTCCTCTCCGGCAACTTCACCGATCCCAAACTCTACACGGACCTGAAGGAGAGTCTCGCCAGGGCCGCAAAGGAACAGGAGCTGCCGGAGAACTGCCTTTTTTATCTTGCGGTTGCGCCACAATTCTTCGGAGAAATTGTGCGCCAGTTAGGCGCGGCGGGAATCGCAGAGGAAAAAGAGAGAGCCTGGCGCCGGGTGGTTATTGAAAAGCCCTTCGGCCGCGATCTCGAATCGGCGCAAACGCTCAACAACGAAATCAAGCGCGTGCTGAACGAGGATCAGATCTACCGGATCGATCATTACCTGGGCAAAGAGACTGTGCAGAACATGCTGGTATTCCGCTTCGGCAACGGAATTTTCGAGCCGATCTGGAATCGGCGCTATATCGATTCGGTGCAGATAACCGCCGCCGAAACGGTCGGAGTCGAAGAACGCGGCGGCTACTACGACACGGCGGGAGCGCTGCGCGACATGGTGCCCAATCACATGATGCAGCTAATCGCGATGATCGGGATGGAGCCGCCGACTTCATTCGACTCCGAGGCGGTGCGTGACGAAAAGGCGAAGCTGCTGAACGCGATTCAAATCCTCTCGCCCGAGGACGTGCTCACGATGGCGGTGCGCGGCCAATATGACGCCGGAGCCGAGCAGGGCAAGAAGGTGCCTGCGTACCGCACCGAGGATCGCGTCAAACCGGAATCGCACACCGAAACCTATGCCGCGCTGGAACTGCATATCGACAACTGGCGATGGGCGGGAGTGCCGTTTTACGTCCGCACTGGTAAGCGCATGGCGGATCGCGTCACCGAGATCGCTATCAACTTCAAGCGCGCGCCCAAGCTGCTATTCAAAGACACTGGCATCGAGCAGATGTCCACCAACCTGCTGGTCATGCACATACAGCCCGACGAGGGCATCTCGCTGCGTTTCAGCGCGAAAGTTCCCGGACCCTCGGTCAAGATCGGATCGGTCGATATGAACTTCAAGTACACGAGTTATTTCGGCGCCGCTCCGTCGACCGGCTATGAGACCCTGCTGCTCGATTGCATGATCGGCGATCCGACGCTGTTTCAGCGCGACGACATGGTCGAGGCAGGATGGCGGATCATTACGCCCGTGCTCGACGTATGGAGCGCGTTACCGCCGCGGGAATTTCCGAATTATGCGGCGGGAAGCTGGGGACCGAAGGAAGCCGACCATCTGCTCGAGCGGGAGGGTCGGCACTGGCGGATCATTTCGACGGATTGATCTTGTCGGCGGATCGACTTGTCTGATTGGCCTTGTCTGATTGATTTTGGCGGTCGTCAATGCGCGTCGCTTAGATGCGCACGAACCATCGCGGGCGATACCGTTCCCGAGGCGAGCCGGCGAGCCGGACCGAGCCGCAGCATATGAAACAGAAATATCGCGAGTGCGAAGCCGGCGGTCACGACACTGAGCGAGCCAACCGTTCCCGGGTCTGAGGTTGCGCCGCTCATCCGCTGGATCGCGAGAATCGCGGCGATGATCGAAACGGCAATTGCCGATCCGGCGGCGACCGCCACATCGCGAACCGGCGCGCGCGCACCTTCTTTCAGGAATCGCCGGAGCTCACGCGGCGAAAAGTAGTCAAGAAACCATCCGGTTGCTTCGTCAACTCCGCGCGCGTTCGGCGGGGAAATTATTCTGCCGCTCAACGGATCGAGCGCGGGCAGGCCCTGATTATGAAGTTCGACGCCCGCCAGGATCGCGTGATGAATCTCGGCGGTGATCGGATATCGCCAAGCGATCAGAAACGACAGCGCGCCGCAGATCGCGGGCGCCAGCGCGAAGATTGCCTTGATCGCGAAAATCACTTCAGGAGTCTGTACCGCGTTGGGCACGTATCCGATTCCGGCCAGCACCGCGATCGGCAGCGCCGCGCTCGGAATCGCGACGAACTTCGGCAGGATGCTCCAGAACGCGGTGTATTGGCCCTCGCTGCGGCGGCCGGTATAGAACTCGTCGTAATCGATCACGTCGGCCTGCATCGAGGGCCCTAGAAATAGTCCAGCGCCGAAACTCGCGCCCGCCCAGCTAATCAGCGCGAGGAGCATTGTGGTGTTGCCCTTGCCGAGGAAATACATCGCGGCGCCACCGGACACGCCCATCACGAAGCTTGCGAGCCAGGTGTTCAGCTTTCCAAATCGTTTCGCCGCGGTGACCCACAGCGGCAAGCACAAGAAACCGATACCGAAGTAGCCGAGCAGCTCGATCGACAGCCACAGCGCCGGATTTTTCGGCTCGATTACGTATGCGTTAAAGAACGGGAGCAGCGTTGCCGGGATAGCGCCGGTGATCGAGCCGACAATGTAGCTCGCCAGCAGGATCCTGAACGGACGATTGCGCAGCGCGCGGCGAACCCCAGGCACCAGCGGATTCGATTCGCGCGCGGCGAAACCCGGCCGCTCGCGCACCCCGTACGCCAGCATCCAGTACAACGTGGTCAGCATCAGCGCGAACGCAATTCCCAGAAAGTGGTATACGTGGCGCTCACTCCAGCCCATCACGTGCATCAGAATTCCCGGCGCCGCCGAGGCGACGATCGTGCCGAGGATCGTAAAAGCCTCGCGCACCCCGAACAGGCTCGAGCGTTCGTTGTAATCGAGCGTGAGCTCAGGTCCGAGCGCATAGTGCGGCAGGACATAGACCGTGTGGAAAATGAAATAAAGAATGAACGTGACCCCGAACCACCATGCCGACTGAGTGCCGGTCATCCCGGCCGGCGGACTCATCATCGCGTAGAACGCGATCCCGCACAGCGGCGGACCGACGATCAAATACGGCCGGCGGCGGCCGAGCCGGGTGCGTGTGCGATCCGAGACCCATCCGACGACCGGATCGCTAATCGCGTCGAGCGATCGCGCCAACGCAATCGCGATCGCCAGATAGCCGAGCGGCACCAACACCACGTCGGCATAAAACTTGGGCATATTGATGAGGATTGGAATTACGAGTGCGGCACCCGCAAAGTTCGGCGCACCATAGAGGAGCTTGAGCCGCCACGAGACGTGTTCGGATGCGGGAACCGGCGGATCGGCCGGAATTTTCAGCGCGGAGCTTTCAATTGCCATTGTGAGTGAATGCGCGGGGCGCCGGTACAGACAACTTGCCTGCCGATGGAGCCATGACCGGACCCAGAAATTCTATCGGAACCGCACGCCACAAGGATACCGGCGCCAGTCCCCTCAGGAATCGCGAAAGGCTTGCGGATACAGATGGCGCCACGGCCGTGCCGCTTCGTACTGCGCCGCGAGCGCGATCAAATCGAACTCGCCGGCGGGACGGCCGACGATTTGGAACCCTATCGGCAAACCCTCGCGCGAAAAACCGCCGGGCAGCGTGATCGCGGGTTGACCGGTCGCGTTGGCCGGATACTCGAACGCGATCCAGGTCCGCAGCTCGTCGAGATAGTGTTCGGGCCGCGAGGGAAAGACGCCGTTGCGCATCGGCGGCATCGTCATCGTCGGCGTCAGCAGCCCGTCATATGGATCGAGAGCCTGCACAATCGCGCGGGCCGTGTTGTGCATCACCGCGACCAGGTTCACATATTCGGCTGCGGACAACTTTTTTCCGTGGTGATACATCTCGCGAACCACCGGATCGACGGCGTCGAGATCCGCGATCGGAATCGCCGCGATTCCGACGCAGATAAGCGAACGCGCGCAGTCCAGCAGCATCGCGCCCGGATCCAGCGCGACCGGCTCGAGGCGATGCCCCAACTCGCGCATCGCGTCGCATGCGCTATCAAAGGAGGCCGCGACATCTGGATTGACGGGGCCGAGTTTGGTCTCGGCGATCATGGCGAGCCTAAGCTCGCGCACCGGCGCGCGCGGAGCCTCGGCGAATGGACGCGGCGGCGGCGCGGCCCAGTAAGGATCGCCAACCGCCGGACCCGCGAGCACGTCGAGCATCAGCGCCGCGTCGCGCACCGTGCGTGCGATTGGGCCGCGAGTAGCAAAACCGCCCCAAGCCTCGCCACGATGCGGCGCGTAAGTGAGGCGTCCGCGCGAGGGCTTGATTCCAACAACGCCGCAGTTTGATCCGGGCCCGCGAATCGAGCCGCCGCCATCGCTGCCTTCGGCCAGGGGACCAAGCCCCGCGGCAACCTGCGCGGCTGCGCCGCCGCTGGATCCACCGGCGTTGTATTCCGCGTTCCATGGATTGTGCGCGATACCGCACAATCCGCCTTCAGTCGTGGGCCTTCCGCCGAACTCGGGCGTGGAGGTCTTGCCGAGCAGGATTCCGCCCGCGGCGCGCAACCGCGCCGCGATCGCGGCGTCCTCAGGCGGAATCGAATTGGCAAAATTCTTCGAGCCCAACGTGGTTCGAAATTCCCGGGTGGGTGTCAGATCCTTCAGCGAATATGGAATACCGAAAAGCGGCAAATCGCGAGCGCTGCCACGCTCGGCTTCGATTCGAGCGGCGTCTGCGAGCGCGCGCTCGGCGGTGACGGCCATGTATGCGCCGAGCGCCGGATTCAGCCGCGCAATTCGGGCGAGGAATAACTCGGCGACCTCGCGCGGGCGTAGCTCGCCCTTGCAAACCAGATCGCGCAGTTCGCAAGCCTCGATAAACGGGTCGAGCGAAAGCATCGCGGGCTAGACCGCGGTCAATCCACCGTCCACCGAAATCGATGCGCCGGTCACAAACGACGCCGCGTCACTTAGCAGCCAGGCGACCGCCTCGCCGATTTCTTCGGCGCGCGCCTTGCGCCCTACCGGCTCGACTCGATCGAGAATGCCCGCGAGGCGAGGCTGCTCCGCGACCATGCCCGCGACCAGCGGTGTATCGACGACGCCGGGACATACGTCGTTGATCCGGATCGTGGCGCGCGCATACTCGATCGCCGCGCATTTCGTAAGACCGACGACGCCGTGCTTGGCCGCCGTGTACGCGGGCATCGAATGCGACGCGACCAAGCCGGCCGCCGACGCCGTATTGACGATCGCGCCGGGCGCCTTCTGCGCCAGGAACTGGCGAATCTCGGCCCGCATGCATAGCCATACGCCCTTCAGATTCACCGCCATGATGCGATCCCATTCCTCTTCGCCGTAGTCGGCGGTCTTGCGCTGCGCACCGGCGATTCCCGCGTTATTGAACGCGCAATCGAGCCGCCCGAACTTTTTCACCGCGGCCGCCACCAGCGCATCCGCGTCGGCCGCGCGCGCAACGTCGCAGCGAATAAACTCGGCGTCAGCCTTTTTTTCTCGCAGCATCCGCACCGTCTCGGCGCCGTCAGCTTCCGAGACGTCGCCGATAATTACGCGCGCGCCTTCGCGCGCCAAAATCAAGGCGGTCGCGCGGCCGATTCCAGATCCGCCGCCGGTGATGATTGTGCTCTTGCCGGCCAATGAAGGCATCGCGGCTTCTCCTCTTCGTCAACTACGGCTTGCGTCAGCTACGCCACGGCTCGACCAGGATCTTCGCGTGCTTCTCGGGCGAGCCAAGATCCTCGAATGCCTGCGCAACGCCTTCGACGCCTACCTTGCCGGTGATTAGCGGATCCGCGGTGGTCTTTCCTTGCGCAATATTGAACAGCGTCTCGCCAAATTCCTCGGGCGTGTAACCCAGCACGAACTGCACGTTCAGTTCCTTGCTGATGCCGAGCATCGGCTCGAACGAGTCGCGTTCCATGCACACGCCGACGACGACGATCCGCGCACCCGATTGCGCATTGGCCATGATCGATTCGATCACGCCCGGCACTCCAACGCATTCGAAAATCACCGCGGGGCGCAGCGCCGGCCCCGGCATCCACGGTTGCAACACGGGGCCCTTGGACGGATCGCTGTAAGCCGCCACTTGTTTCCAGCTCTCGTATGCGGACTTTTCTTTCGGATCCACGACGACATCGGCGCCCATCTTGAGTGCGAGCTCGCGGCGGCGCGGCGAGAAATCCGCCGCGACAATCGGATGCTGCCCCTTGAGCTTCAATCCAGCGATAACCGCAAGACCGACCGGACCGCATCCTATAACCAGCGGTACGTCGTCCGGGGTCAGGCGCGCTTTCTGCACCGCGTGATATCCAACCGCCATCGGCTCCGTCAGCGCGGCGCGCTCAGTTGAAAGGCCGTTGGGAACTTCGAGCAGCAGCGCTTCTGTCAGGCGCATGAATTCGCCGTAGCCACCCGGATTCTCGTTCGAGTAGCCGACGGTCTCGACGCCGGTTGGGCGAATCAGAACCGGGAAGCAGCAGACTCGGGTGCCGGCCTTGAAGCGCTTCTGCGTTCCCGGGCCAAAATCTGCCACCTCGGCGCAGAACTCATGGCCCATCACGACGTCGCGCGTCAAATCCATCACGAACGCCGCGCCCGCGCGCTTCGAGCTCTCGACCAGCTTTTCGGCATGTTTCAGCGCGTGAAGATCCGATCCACAAATCCCACAGGCCAGAGTCTTGACGATCACCTCGCCGGGTCCGGCCTCCGGGACCGGAATATCGGCGACCACCAGCTTCTTGTTACGCATCACAGCGGCACGCATTTCGAATATCTCCTTATGAAACTCGTCTGCGGCCCCCACTGTACCAAGGTTGCCCAGCCATTCGTCCAGCGGATCGAACTGGCCCGGACGAGGCTCGCGCTGAGCATTGTATTTGCATTAACAATGTAATAATCGTTGGAGCGCGGAAAGACCCGCCTAAAAACCCGACGGAGCAACCACGCCACATGAGTTCAATCGTTCCAAATCCCGAAGCGTTTCAGGCTTTGATCGCCGACCCTGACCAGGGTCCGATCGTGATGGTCAACCTGCTGAAGTTCAAAGCTACCGCCGACGGCGCGAGCGGCACCGGTGCCGACGCTTACCGCCGCTACGGCGACGCTGCGCTCAAGCTGATCGAAGCGCGAGGGGGCAAGGTGCTATGGGCGGGCAGGCCGGCGCATCTGCTGGTCGGAGAGCCGAGCGACCAGTGGGACGCGGTCGCGATTGTTCAGTACCCAAGCCCGCGCGCGTTTATCGATATGGTCACCAGCGCCGAGTACGAAAAAATTCATCGGCATCGCGAGGCGGGGCTTGAACGCACCGCGCTCCTCGCGTGCCGCACGCTAACCGACGTGATGCGCTGACCTGACTGGAGTAACCGCGATGGGCCGAAAGATTCTCTTCATCACTACCGATCAGCAACGCTACGACTCGCTCGGCTGCAATGGCGGAAAGATCGCGCGCACTCCCGCGGCCGACGCACTCGCGGCGCACGGAATCAATTACCGCCGCGCGCATAATCAGAACACCGTCTGCACGCCCGCGCGCTCGACGATGATCACCGGGCAATACGTGCGTACCCACGGCGTGCTTTCGAACGGCGTACCACTGCCTGCCGACGCTCCGAGCGTCGCGCAATGGCTGCATGAGAAGGCGGGATACCGCACGGCGCTTATCGGCAAGGCGCATTTCGAGCCGATGTTCGATCCGGGTCGTCGATGGTTCGAAAACAACATGGCCGAAGAAGGGAAGTTCGGACCGTATCGCGGCTTTGAGCATATGGAGCTTGCGATGCACGGGCCGATGGGGCGGTGGCACTATACGAAATGGCTGCGCGACAACTTTCCCGATGAGGTTGGCGGGTTCCTCACGATGCTGACCTCAAAAGGCGGCGGCGACACCGGCGCTCCGGAAGTCGCGTACAATCCGGTGCCACGCGGTCATTACCACACTGACTGGATCGCCGATCGCACGGTCGCTTATATCGACCAGCTCGGGCAAAACGAAGACTGGTTCATCTGGATGAGCTTTCCCGATCCGCATCATCCGTGGGATCCGCCCGCCAGCGAGGCGCGTCGCATCAACTGGCGCGACCTCGATCTGCCGCCGGGACATCCGGGCTCGCGCGAAAAGATCGAAAAAATTTTAGCCCTGAAACCGCGCCACTGGCTGGATTGGTATCAGGGCCGCTTCGGCAATAATGAGGGCGGTGCGATGACTTTCGTGCCATGCGCGATGACGCACGATCAGGTGCGCGAAATCAGCGCGCTCATTCACGTCAAAAACGAATTGATCGATGAAGCATGCGCGCGCGTGATCAATCGAATCACTGAGCGCGGATGGGAACGCGATACCGACATCTTCTTCACCACCGATCACGGCGAGCTGCAGGGTGACTTCGGCCTGATGTTCAAAGGTCCGTATCATGTGGACGCGCTCATGCGCGTGCCGCTCATCTGGCGGCCGGCGCCATCGGCCGCAGTCGCACCGGCGGAAGTCACCGAGCCCGTAGGTCATCTCGACCTCGCGCCGACGTTCTGCGAAATCGCGGGAGTGCCGCGAGCAGCCTGGATGCAGGGTGCCGCGTTGCCGACTCGTCCAGGATCGGGGCGCCAGCGCGTCATCACCGAATGGGACAGCCAATTCGCGCAAATCGGGATGCATCTGCGATCGATCTATCGTGCCGGATGGATGCTAACCGCGTACGAGAAATCGACCCGCGACACCGGCTTCAACCTCGCACTGCTGTACCAGGCGTTGCGCGTTCAAACGCCCCTTCCGGATATCCGCTATGACGGAACCGAGGGCGAGTTGTACAACGTCAACGACGATCCTCTTCAGTGGCGAAATCTGTGGAAGGACGCCGGCTACCGAAAAATCAAATCGGATCTTTTGGCCGACCTGTACGACAATCTTCCGCTCGCGCGAACTCCCGCGCTGACGGTAGACGCGCCCGCGTAAAGCCAGGTGCACCCGTTCGCGGAGGTCTTGCCTCAGTTAACTAAGTCCATTAAGCCATCGGCTATGATGATTAGGCAGATGGCTTTGTCGTGGAAGCTGATTGTCCCGATGCTGATGGTCTCCGTGATCGTCGCAAGCTCCAGTGTCGTAGCCAACGCCGCCGATATCTCCATGCCGAACTCGGTGCATCACGCTGCCCAGATGCTCAGCGTTCCGGGCGGCTCGATCGCGTTCGATGACACCGGAGGCGGCGGACCCCTGATTATCTGCGTGCCCGGATTGGGCGACGTGCGCGAGCAATATCGCTTCCTGACTCCGCTCCTGATCCGCGCTCGATTCCGCGTGGTCACAATGGATTTGCGCGGGATGGGCGACTCGAGCGTCAATTGGCCCGACTACTCGCCCGTCGCGGTCGGCGGGGACATCGTGGCGATGGTGCGTCATCTGGGCGCACAGCGAGCGTTCGTCGCGGGCAATTCATATGCGGGAGGAGCGGCGGTCTGGGCGGCGACGGAGATTCCCGATCAAATTGCGGGAATCATTCTGATCGATCCATTCGTGCGGGAGCATCACATATCGATTTTCACGCGCCTGGAACTGAATTTTGCGCTTCATCGGCCGTGGGGCCCTGCGATCTGGGCGAGCTATTATCGCTCACTCTACAAAATGGATCCGCCGGCAGATCTTGATGATTACATCGCGGCTCTCAAGGCCAACCTCAAACAGAAGGGACGCTTCGAAGCCCTGAAGGCGATGGCCTGGTCACCGCAGACCGCGTGCGAGGCGCGCATTGCGCAGCTCAAAACGCCAACCCTGGTCATCATGGGGGAAGCCGATCCGGATTTCGTGGTGCCCGCCGCTGAGGCCGATTGGCTCGGAACCAATCTCCACGCACAGGTACTGATGGTTCCGAACGTCGGGCATTATCCGCACGTGGAGAAGCCCGGGGTTGTCGCGCAGGCGATAATCGCGTTCGCCAAGGAGCACTCGTCAGGTGCGCACTAAACCCGGGTTGACCGCCGGCAAGGTGGTTGCCGCCGCGGCGGAATTGGCCGACCGCGACGGCTCAGGCACGCTCACTCTGGCCGCGGTCGCGGCCAAGTTGCGGGTCAAGCCTCCGTCGCTCTTCAACCACGTGAGCGGAATGACGGCGCTGCGGCGCGAACTCCGCGTGCTGGCGCTCAGAGAACTCGGCGACGCGATGTCGGCCGCGGCAATCGGCCGTTCGCGCGGTGACGCTATTCGCGCGCTTGGGCAAGCCTATCGCCAATTCGTCAGGCGGCGGCCCGGAATATATGCAGAGACGGTCCGCTCGGACCACGAAGACAATCCAGAGGATTCTGAGGTCGGCGCGCTGGCCGCGCGGATCGTCGCGATCTGCGTCTCTGCGCTCACGGGATACGGGTTCAGTCCCCGCGATGAGATTCATGCGATCCGCGCGCTCAGAAGCCTTGCGCATGGCTTCGCGACGCTGGAGAGCGGGGCCGGCTTCGGGATTCCGCTCGCTTTGGACGAGAGCTACGACTGGATGCTCAAGACCTTCATTCGCGGGCTTGAGGCCGGCCGGGATCCGGCGTGCACGCGGCGGCAGGCGAAAGCTCGACAAGGTTAGCGGCCTGCGGTTGGCATCGCGCGAGCGCGGCGCTAGATTCGCTGCCATGCCTAGGCAACGAATCGGCGATATCGAAATCTACTACGAGATTCACGGCGATGGCCCCGAGACTCTGGTGATGATTCGAGGACTCGGTTCGAACCTGACCGCGTGGTACGAGCAGATTCCGGAATTCGCGCGCCACTTTCGCACCGTGGGTTTTGACAATCGCGGCGCCGGACGAACCGACAAGCCCGACGCGCCCTACTCGCTTCGCCAGATGGCGGACGAAACCGCAGGGCTGATGGACGCGCTGGGCATCCAGCGCGCGGCGCTGCTGGGAATTTCGATGGGCGGGATGATCGCGCAGGAATTCGCACTCGCGCATCAGTCGAAACTCTCGTGCCTCATCCTCGGATGCACCACCTTCGGCGGCGCCGAAGCGGTCCGTGCCGCGCCCGAAGTGATGGAAGCGCTGCTCGCGGGCGAGAAAGCAAACGCCGATCAGCGGCGCATCCAGCAGCGTTCGGCATTCACTGATAATGCGATCAACAATCGCCGCGAAATTATCGAAAAACACGAACGTATCCGAATGCAGTACCTCATTCCCCCGTTCGCCTATCAGCGGCAAATCGAAGCCGTCATGAAATATGACGTCAGCCAGCGGCTCGGCGAGATTCACGTGCCCACGATGGTGATGACGGGGCGCGACGATATTCTGGTCCCGCCCGAAAACTCGAAACTGATCGCGGCGCGAATTCCCGGTGCCAAACTCGTCGAGTTGCCGGGCGGCCATCTGTTCTTCACCGAGTACCCAGCCGAGTACAATGCGGCTGTGATAGAATTTGTAAAGGCGCATCCTAGGTGATCACCATCGCAAGGCGGATCGCCGCGGCGATTGTGCTCGTCGCGATCGCAATCACATCCGCATATGGCGCACCCGGTTTGCCGCTGAAAATTGCCGTTATCACGCGTCCGGCCGCCACGATGATGTTCGAAGGCGACGGCAGGCCGCACGTCGCGTACGAGCTTTACGTCGCGAACTTTAATGATAACGCCGTGCGTATCGACGCGCTCAAACTGTCGTCGCTCAAGAAATCCGACGCGGCGAATCCGCCGGACCAGACCTTCTCCGGCGATGAGTTGCGCAACATGTTCAGCACCATCGCGGGTCACATGCTTACGCCGCAGGATCCGGTCCTCCAGCCCGGCACTGCCGGAGTCTTGTTTGTGTTTCTCAACCGCGATCCCGGTGCAAAACTTTTCAACACGGTTGAGGTCGAAGTGGACGGCAAGCCCGGCACACGCCAGGACGTCGCGCCCGCGATGCTCGAGATCAGCCATGCATCGCCGATCGTCATCTCTTCTCCGCTACGCGGAGATAACTGGTGGACGCCCAACGGACCCGCGAACAACTCGATCCATCGCCGCACGATTATCGCGCTCGGACCAACGATTGTGATTCCTGAGCGCTATGCGGTCGATTGGGTGAAGGTCGGTCCGGATGGCAATTCATTCCGCGGCGATCCGAAAGAGAATCGCAATTACTATTGCTACAGGTCGGAGATTCACGCAGTCGCCGGCGGACGGATCGTTTCCACCCTCGACGGGATTCCGGAGAACGTACCGAATTCACCGACGATGGCGGTGACGATCACGCTCGCGAATATCGCCGGAAATTCGGTAATCGAGGATCTCGGCGACGGGCGTTACGCGCTCTACGCACATATGATTCCCGGCACCGTCCGCGTGAAGCCGGGCGATCGGGTCAAAGACGGACAGGTGCTCGGACTGCTCGGCAACTCAGGCAACTCGACCGAGCCCCATCTTCATTTTCAGATTTCCGACTCGCCGGAAGCCCTTGGTGGAGAAGGGCTGCCTTTCCTGCTGAACAAATTTATCCGGCGCGACTATCACATGGAAATGAAGGCCGAAAATCCGGTCAGCATGACGGTCGGCGCCGCGCACCAGATGATTAACCAGTCCTTTATGAACATGGACCTGGGCGATTTTGGCGCGAATTGAATCCGCGATGGAACTTGAAGCTGGCCGCACGTGGAAGAGAGACGGCCGCTCGTGCGATGACCTCGCGCGCGGCAAATTTTGGCAAAGGAGAGCATCGTGAAGGTTAGAGCCGCAGTCGCATCAGTCGCCGGCGCGCCGCTGGAAATCACCGAAGTTGATCTCGAAGGCCCCAAGCCCGGCGAGGTTCTGGTAGAAATCAAGGCGACCGGTGTCTGCCATACCGATGCATTCACGCTCTCGGGCAAAGATCCCGAAGGCCTGTTTCCCGTAATCCTGGGTCACGAAGGCGCTGGTGTCGTCATCGAAGCCGGCTCCGGCGTCACCACGCTTGCGCCCGGCGATCATGTGATCCCGCTTTATATTCCCGAATGCCGTGACTGTGCGGCGTGCCTGTCGGGCAAGACGAATCTGTGCATCGCGATTCGCGAGACCCAAGGCAAGGGCGTCATGCCCGACGGTACCAGCCGCTTCTCGCGTGGCGGCCGGATGATTCACCACTACATGGGCACCTCGACTTTCGCGAATTACACTATCGTGCCGGAGATCGCGCTCGCGAAAGTGCGCGCCGACGCGCCGTTCGATAAGATTTGTTACATCGGATGCGGCGTAACGACAGGGATCGGCGCGGTGATCAATACGGCGAAAGTCGCGCCCGGCGATCGGGTCACGGTGTTTGGTATCGGCGGTATCGGCCTCAATGTAATTCAGGGTGCGCGTCTATCGGGGGCGCGAATGATTGTCGCGATCGACACGAACCCCGCGCGTGAGGCAATTGCGCGTAAGTTCGGAGCGACCGACTTCGTCAATCCCGCTGAGGTCAAGGGTGAACTGGTGCCTTATCTGATCGACCTGACGCATGGCGGCGCGGACTACGCCTTCGAATGCGTCGGCAACGTCAAGCTGATGCGCCAGGCGCTCGAGTGTTGTCATCGCGGATGGGGCACCTGCGTGATAATCGGCGTCGCCGGCGCGGGTGAAGAGATCTCGACCCGTCCGTTCCAGCTCGTCACCGGCCGCACCTGGAAGGGGACCGCATTCGGCGGCGCACGCGGACGCCGCGACGTGCCGAAAATCGTCGATTGGTATATGGAGGGCCGCATCAATATTGACGACCTGATTACGCACACAATGCCGCTTGAGCGAATCAACGAAGCGTTCGATCTGATGCACGCCGGCAAATCGATTCGCAGCGTGGTGACGTTCTGAGCACGCCATGAATACCTGGCAAAACCGCTCGAGCGCCCGCGGCGCTGCCTTTCGCGTGATCGCTCCGCTCGCGTGCGCAATCGCGCTGGCTGGATGCTGGCCGTTTGGCCATAGGAGCCCTACTCCGCAGCAGCAGTACCTGGACGCGCTCAATCACGGCCATTCGGCGCAGGCCAGCCAAATCTGGCTCAGCATGTCGCCCGAGAATCGCGAGAAATGGGCGCGCAGTGAAGGCCTCTTTCCGCAGGTCGCGCCCGAGGAAATAAAAAAACAAGTGATGCGGCATTATGAAGACGAGGCCGGCTCCGAGCAGGAAGGCGACAGCGGAGTAACGCAGATTGCACCTGCCGCGGGCGCGGGCTTGCAAAACCTGCCGTCGTTGACGGCCGCACCGAATTCTCCACCCCCGCCAGCCGCTGCTTCGCCGGGCGCCGGTTCGAACTGAGAATACATCGATGGATTTTGGATTATCGCCCGAGCAACAGCTTCTTCAGACGACTCTGCGCGAATTTTCGATGCGCGAATTGCTGCCCGGGTATCAATCGCGCGATCGCGACGAAGATTTGCCGCCCGCGCTCGTTGGCAAGCTCGGCGCGATGGGCGTGCTTGCGCCGATGGTGGCGGCGGCAAACGGCGGTACCGCGCTGGACTTTGTCTCCCTTGGGATCGCGCACGAAGAAATCGCGCGCGGCGACTTCAACGCCGCGTACGTATTGCTGATCGCGGCGCTGGTCGGCTCGATCATCGCGCGCAGCGGCGACGATCGCCAACGGTCGGAATTTCTGCCCCCGATCTGCCGCGGCGAGCTGATTGCGGCGCTCGCAGTGACGGAGCCGTCAGGCGGCTCCGACGCCGCACACGTGAAGCTTTCCGCGCGGGGTGAAGGCGACCACTACATCCTCGACGGCGAGAAGACTTCGATTTCATTTTCGTCCTCTGCGGGAACGGCTCTGGTGATAGCGCGCACCGGCACGCTCGATCAGGGAGCGCACGGCGTCAGTGCGTTTTACGTCGATTTGAATTCGCCCGGCGTCTCGCGCACGCGTTTTCGCGATCTCGGCTCGCGCGCAATCGGCCGCGGTTCGCTGTTCTTCGACGCGGTGCGAGTGCCCGTCGCGGCGCGCGTCGGCGCCGACGGCGCTGGCTTCGTCCAGGTGATGCAGGGCTTCGATTTCAGCCGCTCTCTCATCGGCCTTATGTGCATCGGCGCGGCCGAGCAAAGCGTCGAAGAAACCTGCGCCTACGTGGCTGGCCGCGACGCCTTCGGAGGAAGCCTCGCGAGGTTCGAGGGCGTGTCGTTTCCGCTGGCCGAAGCGGCGGTCGAGCTTCGCGCCGCGCGGCTGCTCTGTTATGAGGCGTTGTGGCTGCGCGATCAAGGCCAGCCGCACGGATGGATCGCGGCGGGTGCAAAATGGCTCGCGCCGGAACTTTGCGCCCGCGTGCTGCATCAATGCCTGCTGCTGCACGGGCACATGGGCTTCAGCCTCGAGCTGCCGCATCAGCAGCGAATGCGCGACGTTATCGGCCTCGAGATCGGCGACGGCACGGCGCAAATCATGAAGCTGCTGGTCGCGCGCGAGATTATCGGCAAAGCGGCGCGCCCCTACTGAGGAACCGGTAATGGCGACTCGCGGATGGCCGATTTTGTGGAACGCGCGCTGGATTTGGGCAGCGTCAAAGCTGCGGCCGGTCGCCGCGATCGCGTCCAATTCAATTCCTCCGCGCGAGACATGGAACCGCTTTTGTTACGTACGCAAATCGATCGACCTTGCTGAAGTTCCAGCGTCGGTTCCGGCGCGAGTTACCGCCGACTCGCGCTTCATTCTGTATGTTAATGGAATCGAGGCCGCGCGCGGCCCGGCGCGCTCGAACCCTGCGCGACTGGCGTGGGCGGAAATAGATCTCGCGCCAATGCTCGTGCGCGGGCACAACTCGATCGCCGCGGTTGTGCGCTTTTACGGCGCGCCGATGCCGTGGTGGATTCCCGCACCGGCGAGTTTTCTGCTCGGCATCGGTTCGTTCGCGTTCGAGGCGCCCGCCATCGAAGCGTTCTCCGATAAAAGCTGGCGCGCCGTGAGCGCGCCGTATCGCCAGCAAGTTCCAGCGCCTCCGGTTCTGCTGCAGCCACCGATGGAAATTCTTGATGGCGCGATGGTTCCACAAGGATGGAACCTCGCTGACTTCGACGATTCATCGTGGGCGAACGCTGCCGAGCTGACCGCCGCGACCTTCGCGCCCAACCGAGCGCGGATTCCGCTTGAGCCGTACACTGCGCCTGAGCCGGCCGATATCGCGCCGCTCACCGCACTCCCGGTCGCGTTGGCCGAGATCGGGCGGCGCACCGTCACTTCGCGGGCCGGCGACGATCCGCTCGCCGGCTATCCCGCTGAGAGCGGATCCAGCACCGACGCAATCGCAATCACCTATGACGCGGGCGCGATCACGCTGGCGACGCCGTGGCTGGTCGCACGCGGACCTGCGGGAGCGATTGCGGACATCTATGTAGGCGAGGATTTGCGTAGCGACGGCATCGCCGAAATCGCGCCGCGGTTTTACGCGAGCCGCTACATACTTGGCGGACGCGAATCGGAACGCGTCGAAGGATTCGAGACAGTCGGGTTTCGCTACCTGACGATCGTCGCGCGTGGCGGCGCTATCGTCGATACCGCCGGCGCGATCGAGCGGCGCTATCCGCGCACTGGCGATGCGCGCTTCGAATGCGACGATCTTCGACTCAATAAAATATGGCAGCTTGGCGCGCGCACTCTCGACTTGTGTTCATCCGACGCGTTTGTCGACTGCCCCGGACGTGAGCAGCGCGCGTGGCTCGGCGATTCCTACATCCACGCGCTGCTGAGCTTCGTCACGAATGCCGATTGGCGGCTGGTGCGGCGTCATCTTCGAATCTGCGCGCATTCGGTACGCGCCGATGGATTGCTCGCGATGGTTGCCGCGGGCGATTTCGCAACCGCCTCGACGACCATTCCGGATTATTCGCTGCACTGGGTGCGTGCGCTGGCGCGCTATTTCGAATATTCCGGCGACTCCGATCTAATCCGTGAACTCGCCCCAGCCGCTCTGGGAGCGTTGGCCGCGTTCGAGCGCTATCGCGCCGAAGACGGCCTGATACGCGCTATGCCCGGCTGGATGTTTATCGATTGGGCGATGACTGAACGCGCGGAAGTCACAGGCGCGATTGATGCGCTTTACGCCGCCGCGCTCGAGGACTTCGCGAAGCTTGCGGACATCGCCCTTGGAGACTCGCGCCTCGCCGCCGACTCTCGCGCTCGCGCGCTTCGCACCCGCGCCGCATTCGAGGTGCTATGGGACGAACGCAGAGGCGTGTACGTCGATGCGGCCGATGAGAGAGGTGCGCGCCGCCGCGTGAGCCAGCAAACTAATGCGATCGCGATCGTGAGCGGATGCGCACCGCGCGAGCGATGGACGCGAATTCTCGACTACATCCTTGACCAGTCACGCGTCGTCGTGACTCCGACTATCTCTGACAATCCGGGAGCTTACGTCGCGCAGCGCATGGATCCGTCCGAGTACTGCAAGTTCACGCCGGAGCACAACGTTGTTGCGGCGCAGCCGTTTTTCTCTCATCTCCTTCACGACGCGATTGTGCGCGCAGGCCGTCGCGATCTGATTGCCCGGCGATGCCTCAAATGGCTGCCGCAGGCCGAACGCGGCAACACCGCGTTCGAGGAATACTGGAATGCGCGGCCCGGAACCGGCAGCCGATGCCATGCGTGGTCGGCGACGCCGACCTATGATTTGACCGCGCACGTGCTCGGCGTCCATCCGCTCAGAGCTGGTTATGCGGAGGCGGAGATTGCTCCGATTTTCGGCGCGCTACGCCATCTCGAAGGCGTGGTCCCTACTCCAAAGGGCATGATCGAAATTGTGCTCGATCGCGAGCGCGGCGGCGAAGTGAGTCTTCCCGCGGGCGTCGGCGCGATCCTTCGTTTCGACGATGCTCCGCTAGGCGACGCACGGCTCGGCTGCGGACGTCATCGTATCGTCCGCGCGTGATATTATTGCGGGCCGCGCGATTTCAGCGTGGCGCTTGATCGTTCAGATGTGCGGCGAAACGCAGGCGGATGTAGTCGGCAGTCCAGCGGCCGCGTTCATCGCATAGAACGGGGCGCAGCAGCTCGATCGCTTCAGCAAGCGCCTTCTTGCGATCGGCGGGTTGAAGCGGCCGCAAGAAATTCTGCACGAAGGTATCGAGCCATCCTTCGATTCCGGTCGGCAGCGGAGTGGGTCGCGGAATGATTGCGATGTAATCGATCGCGAAGCCGGCGCGCTCTAGTCGTTCGCCGTAGTCCTCGGCAGTCGGAAAGTACCAGGGAATTTGCGCCGCCCCATTTATTCCGCGCCGCGCGAGCACCGCTTCGAGCGCTACGATTATTGCCGCAACGCATCCGTGTCCGCCGAACTCGCCGACGAATCTCCCGCCCGGCTTGAGGGCGCGCCTTACTCCTGCGAGCACGCTGTCAGGCTCGCGCATCCAGTGCAGCGCCGCGTTCGAGAATACCGCATCGAACTCACCCTCGAATCTAAGGCATTGTCCGTTTACGACGCGCGCATCGAGGCCGCGCGCGCAAGCGCCCGCAACCATCTCTTCGGACGCGTCGACGCCGACCACATTTGCACCAGCCGCCGCGATCGCCTCAGTCAGCACGCCGTCGCCGCATCCGATATCCAGGATGCGCTCGCCCGCGGTGGGCCGGAGCATCGCGAGCACCGGTTCGCCGAGCTCGCTCACGAACCTTGCGTTGCGGTCGTATGATTTCGGTTGCCAGCTATTGAGTTGTTCAGGAGGGTTCATTTGAGACGGATCGAAGCATTCGGATTCCGCATCTTCTTCGTATATGCGCACCGATATCGAGGCAACGGTGCACTCGATGGTTTATCGTTTTGTTGCGCTCATCGTCGAACTGACTTATCGTCCGCGTAGCGCCGTCGCATCGGCCGGCGCCAGTGAGATTTGTTCGATGCGCCCAGCAGCAGCGCAATCCACCGGAACATCCGCGACGTATATCAGGGCAGAGCTACGTGGCCAGTATCGCCGCTAACCGCCAGCCAGACGAAGCATTGATCAGCGAGATGGCGGCCGGAAAACAGGATGCGCTGCGCGCTTTTCATCAACGCTATGGGCTCGCGGTGACCGGCGTCGCGTACAGAATCGTCGGCAATCAGGCTGATGCCGAAGAGGTCGCCGCCGATGTGCTATGGCAGGTTTGGCGAGACTCGTCGCGCTTCGATCGCAGACGCGGCTCGGCCGCGGGGTGGGTGATGATGCTCGCGCGCAGCCGCGCGATTGATCGCTTGCGCGCACGCAAGTCGCGAGAGCATACCGATGAAGATCCGACCGCCGAGACGATGTCCGATGATCCGACACTCGAAATCCACAACTCCCAGCGCCGTCTTCAGGTCGGCAACGCTCTCGCCGCGCTCAAAAGCGAGGAGCGCGAGCTGCTTGAGCTTGCCTATTTCTCGGATCTCTCGCAGGCGGAAATCGCCGGCCGCACCGGTATCGCACTGGGAACCGTGAAAAGCAGGATGCGCACCGCGATGATTAAACTTCGAGACGCTCTAAAAGGGCGCGTCGAGTAGCTGTGATGACGCACGAGGAACTGAAAGCGCTGTTGCCGATTTACGCACTCGACCGGCTCGAGGGCGAAGAAGCGCGGGCGCTAGCCGAGCATCTGGCGGCAGGATGCGACGAATGCCAGCGCGAGCTCGCGTCGTTTCGCGAAGCGTTGGCCGCGCTGGCAATGACCTCGGTGGGCGAGGATCACGGGCATCCTGATCGGGTCTGGGAGCTTCTTTCGCAACGGCTTGACGACGGCGACGCGCCAGGCGCGGCGCCACTCGATTTGGGGCTGCGCGCTGATCGCCGCGCAGCCGCCGATCCAGATTCGATCGACCTGCGCTTTCGGCGGATGCGCCGCGCGGCGGCATTCTTCGGCGCGGCGGCCGCGGTGTTGATCCTTGCGCTCGGCTACTCGAACTTCGAGCTCGGTGCGCATCTGGAATCCACGCGCGCGGCAACGGCGGTTGAGATCGCCGCGATGCACGATCGGATCGACGCGCTTCAGCATGGCGTCGAGGCCGCCTCCGACAGGATCGCGGCGCTCAAATCGCGCCTCGACAGCAACACCACGCTGACGCTCGCAGCCTTTTCACCCGACACCACGATCGTGCATCTGGCGGGGATGCCCGCGTCATCGAAAGCCGCCGCGATGGTTGCGTTAAGCCCGAGCAATCACACCGCGCTGATGCGGGTCGCGGGACTACCGGAGGCGCCGGCAGACAAGGTTTACGAAGTATGGTGGATCGGCAAGAAATCCGGTCCGATGCGTGCCGGGACTTTCAGACCCGCCGCGCGGGGTACCAGCTCCGTCGAGCTGGCCATGCCGCCTGAGGGCGAGCTAATCCTCGCCTCCGCGGTGACACTCGAACCCGCGGGCGGCGCCAACAAGCCGACGGGCTCGATGTACTTGAAGGGAGATTTCCCGCACTAATTTCGCTCTGCAAAAATCCAAATCCATTCACGCCGCGTATATCTAGTGTGACGGCAATGGATACCAGCTTCGATCTCGACCGTTACCTGCGCGTTTCCGGCGCGACCAAACCCGAGGCCTTTGATTGGAGCGCGCCGCAGCCGCGCCTCGGCGAAGAGGCATTGTTCTGCCTCGCCTACATGATGGATATCGAATCGCACACGATTGTCTATATGCGCGACTTGCTCTCGACCGCGATCATTCGGGAGAACGAGGTTACTTCGTTTCTATCTTGCTGGGCGTATGAGGAATTCTTTCATTCGCTGCTGCTGCGCCGGATGCTTGCCGCGCAAGGCGTCGAGTTCGACGATCGCCGCTTCGCCGACTTGCGCAAGGCTCAAAGCCTTCTCGACCGGACGATCGTTCCGGTTGCGCGAATCGTTTCCCGGATGACGCGGCACTTTCCCGCCGTTCACATGACCTTGGGCGCGATCAACGAATACTCGACCCTGACTGGCTATCAGGCAC
>JBOHWH010000196.1:0-35969 GCA_050736695.1 Binataceae bacterium (SeqCode)
TCCTCCGTCTCCTTTTCAGGCGACGGACTCTACCTCATTTCGGCGGAGTTTTCGGGGTGCAGGCCAGCGTTTAACGGTTTGGACAGGCCGACGCTCCTCCCAGACGATCTTGAGTACGTGGACGTGAGAGGGAAGTCTTTTCGGGACATCCAGCAGGAGCTTCTTGGACAGGTGAAAAAAACCACACCCGGCCTTGTCGTCTTCGATAGCTATGAGAGCGTTTTCGGCAATGGCATTGACCCAACAATGGTAGGCCAGACCTTCGGCCAGCTTGCCGCTTTCGATACCACAATCGTGATAATCGATCACGAAGCGAAAGGCGAGCCGAACGTAAAGAACTTCAAGAAAATTGCATATGGTTCAGTATATAAGTTCAATTTCTCACGCTGCGACCTTTCTCTTTCCAGTAAGAGGCAAGGGAATAAAACTCTTTTAACATTCAACCATATGAAAGCAAGTCACGGAGAGGAACAGAGCGGCTTCCTGGCGATTCTTGAATGGAATGTAGATAAAGACGACCAAGAAAATGGAAGCGTCATTTGCAGAAACCTAAAATTCTCAGAGGTCGAAGCTTTCAAAGGTAAGGCCACTACGGCCAGCAAGAAAAGCGGGATCAACGACGACGAAGTACTAGCTCGTCTTGAAGACGGAATGAAAGCACCGGAATGGTTGGAAAAGGCAGAGGCGGACGATCTGATCGGCCAGACTACATTCTATGATAGACTGAAACAATGGAAGGACGAAGGAAGGATCCACGAGCAAAAGGGACGCTATTACCATGCTGATGGTGCCGAAGCGGCTCAAGCTGCATAGGCATTATTCCGGCACACTTTCCGCCGGAATTCCGACGAAAGGAAATATCCAAATTCCGTCCAATCCGGTATATTCTTATATACCGGATGAACGGAAAGGACCGGGTAATTACTGGACAGAACACTTCTCAGATAATCAGATAATCAGCGGTCTGAAACATGTAATGCCGAGGGTGATCTACTTCTCACCTTAATCCCACTACAGTCAGCAATCCTAGTACACAGAATTGAAAGGCGTCATAGAGATGAAAACTGTACAGTGTTTTTACCTCTGGAACCAGCGGGCACGCCAGTGATCCAAGCGGTTAATTATAGTTCTTATCGATCTTCTTGTCTTCTTCAGCCGGGTCCGAAAGCTTTTTACCAAGCGCTAGGCAAGCCTTTTTGGTACGGAAGAAATAGATTGTGGTGCCAGCGCCAACAAAGTTAACATCCACTTCATCGCCCTTGTCAATAAGCTTCGCCGATCCGTCGAAGTCATTATCCGCTTTGTATTCTTGCGCCGGAGACTCACTGGCAACCGAGCAGCCTTTCCACGCTATCCAACCGCCAGTTAACGATGAACTGCCACCATACCAAACCCCCGCGCTCGCGATCGCCGGAGCAGCGAGCACCAACGCCGGCGGCGGTCATCACTATGCCAAGTGATTTTCTCATTGCCCATTCTTCTCCCCTGATAGTAATAGTCTGCTATTACTATCACAAGTAATAACCGGACCAGCCCCTATGGTTCCAGCCTCAGCCTGTTTCACACCGCCAAGCTCCTATGGTTCCAGTGGGGGCAGACATTCCCCGCTGGACGGAATCATGGGAAACATCCCTTTGCAGAAATACGGATTTTCTAATGCTAGAACGTTTGTTCTGTTAGAACAGTCATTTGCGCCTGCCCAGCGCGACCTGCCAACAGAACCAACGCCACTATGCAATCAATCGATTTTTGCAAATGTCTCCCGCCTATGGACGATGCCATTTACTTTGTTGCACCCACGCCGCGTAGATTGGTGAAACATATGACATTCCCTCTGCCCTTGGCAAAACAAGTTCATGGGCAGTCATCAGAAGGACCGGGTATCCCCCGCTGGAAGTTCAAAAACACTTTGGCGAAGTAGTGAGACTCGCAGTCAATAATTGTATTTGCATCGGCTTCGCTAAACTCAGGGGTCTTCAATTCACCTTGCAAGCAGTTCCGCTCACGTTCAAAAACGACGGCGTCGTCCTCAGCGGTTTTCAGAATTAGGATGTTTGCTTGGGCTTTGGTTATGTCATCAGACGTGGCATATGGATTTTGCCCAAGCGCGGTAACGGTATCAGCGGGGGCAATGGTCATCGTGCGCTTAGACGCAAGTTCTTTGTCGTAGTCGCTAGCACAGTTGCTGGTGACGAGCGGTTCATTCCTCTTAAGAGCCTTAAGCTCCATTTTCGAGAATTTGTCAACCAACTTTACTTCGCGTGCGTGCTCTTTCTCCCGCGCTTGTGTCTCTTGTGTCTCTTCCTCTTCACGCGCCGCTTGCAATGGTGCGACTTCATCGAGCCAAGAAGAGAGCTTACGCGCGTCGTGATTGGGGAGCGCCTTATACTGATCGATTAGCGCCAGAGCCTTTGCAAGGTCTTTTGCTTGGAGTGCAGCCGCGATCTCCTTGGATGTGGTCCGTACTTCACAATCTGCAATCAGGTTTTGGTTCGGGTTCGGTAGTTGGCGATAGTCCGCTAAGAGCGCGGTACAGGCTGGTTCAAGATCGTTTCGCTGAAGAGCTTGCGTAATTTGTTTTTCAAACCGATGGGCCAATAATTGTTGAATTTCCCGAACCTGATTCAGCATTGGCTCATAGGCAGAGTTGGGTAGCTGGTGTTCATATGTTGGTATCGTCGCCAGTTGTTCAGCGCCTTCACACGCTTGGAACTGTTCGTCAAGGGAGAAAGTGAGCGGCAGAGGCTGTTCAGGCTTGTAAAGAGGTGACATCATCTGATATTCGCAGTAACAGATACCTCCTTGGGCGAAAGTGCGCTCGTCCTCTAGAACGGCGGGATCAGTCCGCACCTGCTCTAATCCATCATAAGCAATGACGTATTTTCCGGCTTTTGCGTCCTCAAGGGCGACTTTGAGTTTATCCACGGCTCGCACCTGTTGACATTGGACACTCGTTGAGCCGAGACACGATGTTCTGGCTATAGTCATACAGGCACTTAGCCAGATCGACACCGCTGCGACGAAAACTAAATTGCCAAATTTGATTTGCCACATCTGGTCCCCCAAAGTGGTGCGTTCAATGCCCGTGCTGACTCGACTACATTCAGTTTCTAGTCTAACACCATTGGACAGCCGCCTGGCGCAGTCGGAAGTGTGTCAGTGTGAGTTTTTTGGTTTTTTTTTCTTCCTCGACGGATGATTGTCCCAGACGATTCTTGTCGCTTGTTTTTTCAGGTCTTCAAGCTCGTGGATCAGAGAGTCGGCGCACTCGCTGACCTCCATTGTGCAAAGGCAACTCGGCGAGAGACAGATATTGCCTTGCCTGTCCTCGGTCGCGAACTTCGCCGCAATGTACACGCGGCGTATCCATTCCCCGTCGAACCCTGACAGCTTTTCCTTGTGGAGCTTAAGATGGACCGCCATGACTTTCTCCTTCCTTGGAGTATCCTACCTTACCATCCTTACCATTCGTTCACGGTCCAAGCCAAATCGTCAAGCGACCCGAGCCGGTCCGCGACTTTCGCGTACGTCGCAGGTGTCACCCTCAGCGTCTTGTGAATATCCACGTCGTTCTACCAACCTGTGTGGAGCGCGACCGCGTGACAGAGGTTTCCTATTTCCTTAGCAAAGGCATCCGTGAGCCGGGTAAAACGGCTTGAAGTCAACGCTCCGAAGTCCGCCTATTACTCCGGCTATCGCGCGCTCTCCAAACTCGACGCCGCGCTGCGCGCTCACGATGCTGCGCTCGATCGTGGAGTTGATAATCGAAAGCAGGCCGCCTAAATGACTATACAGCCGCTACTCAATTCCAACAGCGAATCGGATATTGCCTTTGCGATCGCGGGAGCAGTGAGCAGAAGCCACGCAACTGCGATGACCATTAGAAACTTGCCAGTTGCCATTTAGGTCTCTCCTACTTCGCGATTCCTGCTTTGCCGCGCATGTGACAGGCAACCAAGCACCGGGTAGGGAAGCCCGAATCGCCCCGCAAGAGCAAAAAGTTCATTTTCGCTCGTGCATGAGAGGGCAGTTAGTGTAAGGGGCAGGAACCAGCACATCCCCGTGATTTGTATAGTCAAGCGGTCTAGCGTATGTCAATATGGTTTTTCACATTACGTTTCATCGGGCACGGCACCCTCCGCGAAAGGCTCGACAGTTGGACACTTGTCTCCAATACCCGACAGCCCGCGAAGTTGCCTCGGGCGCATACATGTGGCATACATGAAGGAGTCAGCAGGCGGCTAAGTCCTTGATCGGAAAGGCGAAAGGCGGCAGGGCTCACGTGATTTCGAGTCACGCCGGTTCAGCCAGACTCCCGAACCTCTCCGCAACCGGTCAGCATTTATGTTTGCTCTGTGACAGTCAAGCGAGCGCGTCGCGAGCAACGTAACATCGGCGTAAACGCCTGCCGGTTCGCTCCGCGGACGCTGCCTACCGTTTGGATGATTTCCCGATAGATTTCGACGACACGAAGGATTTTCGCAATCGGCCCGGATTTGCTAGGGTCGGCAGTAGCAATCTGCGCGCCTGAGGTGCGGGACAATGAGCGACATATCTGAGCGAATCACGACGACTCTCGAAACCATTTATCAGCGTTCTTACGCTAGCGAAGCGCCTGATATGCGCCGTCTGTATGAAAACGCCAAGCGCGATCAATGGAACGCGGCGCGCGATATCGACTGGTCGAAGCCGGTGGATTACGAGGCCGGAATTTTCGCCGACGAACTGATCGATGGCTACGGCACCGACGCACTTTCCCGGCTCGATCGCAAACGCATGGCGCAGCTCAATCTCGAGTTCTCATCGTGGCGGCTCTCGCAACTTCTTCACGGCGAGGAAGGCGCGATGCTCGCGTGCAGCCAGTTGGTGGATATGGTTCCGACCAATGACGCAAAATTCTTCCAGGCAACCCAGGTGGTCGATGAGGCACGGCATACCGAAGTGCTGAGCCGCTATCTGATCGAAAAGTGTGGCGGCCGGATTTATCCGATCACCGGCAACATCAAGACACTTTTCGATTATATCCTCGGCCAGGGAAAATGGTTCGTGAAAACTGTCGGCCTGCAGTTGCTTGCGGAAACTTTCGCAGTTGCGCTGTTCCGGATGCTCGGCGAGACCGCAAAGGATCCGCTCCTGCGTGAAATCTGCAAACGGATTCTGGCCGACGAATCTCGGCATATGGGATTCTCGGTACTGAGCCTTCCCGAAGCAATTAACAGCCTCAGCTCCGGCGACATGCGCGAGCTTGAGGAGTTCACTCGCGAAGCGATCCAACTCGTGCTGACCGGACAATTCCCGGCCGAGGCCTACGAGGCGGTCGGGATGAACACCGCCGAGATCGATCAAGTCAAGCGCGCGCGCAAGGAAGTCGCACGCGGCCGCGACTACGCGATGTTCCGCAAGCTCTTCAAGCGCGAGATGCATACCACCGTTGTCACCAACCTGCGCAAGGTCGGTCTCTTGAACGAGCGCACATCCACGATGCTCGAGGAAATCGGAATCGACCCGAACCTCGCGGCCCGGGCCGCCTGATGGCTACCGCACCGAAGCTGAAGTCACACGACGACTGGCGCGCGAGGCTTGGAGATCGGCTCGTCAGCCCCGAGCAGGCCGCGGAGCATATCAAATCTGGAGATCGCGTCTGCATGTCGATCGCGCAGGCGACGCCGTTCATGATGTGCGCCGCGGTTTCCGCGCGTCTGATGGAGTTGGAAGACGTCGTCGTCAATCATGGAGCCGCGGTTCACGATTGGAACCTGCCGGGGCTTGGCGAGCGCTTCAAACTTCAGTCATTCTACATTTCGCCTTACGATCGCGAACTATACGCGCAGGGGCTCGCGGATTATACGCCGATTCAGTACTACCGCGAAGGACACCTGCCGCCGTCGCTCGATGATTTTAACGTGTATATCGTGTCGGTCGGGGCACCCGACGTGAATGGCTTTGTCAATTTCGGCGAAGTTAATATCATGTCGAAGCTGCTCGCGCGCAATGCGAAAACTGTCATCGCAGAGATCGACGAGAACTTCATTCGTGTCGGCGGTGACAATCAACTGCATATCTCCGAGATTGACTACTTCGTCGAACGGACTTTCGGGCTGCCCGAGATCACACTGCCCATCCCTTCGGCCGATGAACAGAAGATTATCGATTCGGTATGCGGCCTGGTCGCCAGTGAGTTGATCCCCGACCGTGCGACGATCCAGGTAGGTGTTGGCTCGATGTCCGGCGCGCTGATGCCGCATCTCGCTAACCATCACGAACTCGGAATGCAGACCGAGATTGTTCCGCTGCATACCGCGCCGCTCGTGCGTGACGGAGCGCTGACCGGCCAGCACAAAAAGATTTTCCCTGGACTGGTGGTAGGAAGCGGACTTGCGCCGCTGACACCGCGCGAAGAGCTCGACTATATCGACGGCAATCCGCGCTTCCAGCTATATGATTTCAACTTCACCGACGATATACGGCTGATCGCGCGCGAAGAGGGGCTCATCTCCGTCAACAATGCGATGGCAGTTGACCTGACCGGACAGGCCAATAGCGAATCGATCGGTCCGCGGATGTACACCGGCACAGGCGGCCAGACCGCGTTCGTAGTTGGGGCCTGTCTTGGCGGAGGCACCACCGTGATCGTCGTGCCGTCGAGCTCGATCGTCAATGGCATCCGAATCTCGCGCATCATGCCTGCACTATTGCCTGCCAGCGTGGTCACAGCGCCGCGGGCATTCGTGCATCATGTGGTGACTGAATACGGAATCGCGACGCTCAAGGGCAAGAGCATCCGTGAGCGCGTGAACGCTTTGATCGCGATCGCTCATCCTGACTTCCGTGCCGAACTGCGGGCCGAAGCGAAGCGAATGTACAATTTCTGAGCGCCGCTTGGCGACTACGCGCCAGGGTGCGACGGCGCGATCGGTGGACGCGGCGCGACCTCGAGCAATTGCTTGTGCAAGAGCGTGTTGTCCGCGATCAGCCCCTCGAGCTTCACGTTGCGATTGTTGAAGCTTAGCTTGTGTCCGCGGATGTCAGTGATCGTGCCGCCTGCCAGCGCGATTAGCGCCGCGCCCGACGCTATATCCCATTCGCTTTTCGGCGAGCGCGTAAACGTCGCGTCGCCTTTCCCCGCCGCCACAAGCGCGAGCTTGTAAGCAACGCTGCCTGTTGGACTCACGATCAAGCGGCCGTGGAACACCTGCCATTCGCCGCGCGCCGCTTCGCTGCGGCTCGCCAGCACCCTCGCGCGATGCAGCATCCGTGTGCGGCTGACCCTTACGCGCCGCGTATTGTGATGGCATCCGAGGTCGCGCGCGCCCCAGAACATCTCGCGCCGAATCGGATTGTAGGTCACGCCCAGGATCGGTTCGCCGTCCTCGATCAGCGCGATCGCAACGCAGAACTCGGGGACTCCGTTGATGAACTCCTTGGTTCCGTCGAGCGGGTCGACAATCCATACGCGCCGGCGCTTGAGCCGATCGGCGCTGTCCACCGTTTCCTCCGAAAGCCATCCGTATTCCGGGAATGGCTCGTGCAGCATCCGCTTGAGCGTGCGGTCGGCTTCAAGGTCGGCCTGCGTGACGGGATTATCCTTACCTTTGGATCCGATCGTGTATCCGCCGCGATGCCAGTGTCCGCGCAAAATTTCTCCCGCGGCGCGCGCGGCCTTTTTCGCAAGAGTCAACTCGCGCGAGAGATCGGTGCCGGTATCGTGTGCGGGTTTTTTCGCAGGAAACACCCGATTGGCCGCGCGCGCGGATTTTTCTCGATTGGCCATTTGAATTGGTGCTTTCCCGATCACGACTCGCCGCGCGCAAGCCGCTTCTTGCGAACCTTGCCGTATGCCTTCGTCAGAGTTTCCATCAATTCGGCGCGGCGCTCAAACAACCGTCTCGGCTTGCGCGCCTTGCGGCGCGCGAGCGCATACGCGGTTATCAGCGGAAGCGCGACCGTCGCATCGACGTAGCACACCACCGTGTCGGGCAGCTTGTTCGGATCGATTTTGCCCCAACTCACCGCCTCTGACGGCGTCGCGCCGGAAAGACCGCCCGTATCCGGCCGCGCATCGGTGACTTGCAAAAAAAAGTCGTGCCCTTTTTCCGCGACGCCCATCACTTCCTGAATCTGTGGCTCGGTCTGAAGCACGAAATTCTTGGGCGACCCGCCGCCCAGAATAAAGATCGCGCTCTTGCCGCCGAGCTTCTTGGCCGCGTACACGATCGCCGCCGTCTCGTTCACATCCAACAGCGAATCCAGCCGCAGTCCGTAACCCTCCATCTCGAGCAGCGCAAGGTTCATCCCGATCGAGGAATCGCCGGGCGACGAAGTGTATATCGGCATCGCGTAATGATACGCAGCCGCGAGCAGCGACTTGCGCTTGAGTTTCAAAATTCGCTCGCGCTCGGCCACATAGCGCCCTGCGCGGAAATGAAATTCCGCGGTGCTCATCGGATGCTGAAATTCTTCGCGCCGCGCGACTTCCCTGAAGAACGCGTCGGTCGAAAGCAGCACGCGATAGTCGAAAAAGATGTCGTAGATTCGCACCACGCCCGATTCGCGCAGCGCGACGTCATCGGCCTCGGCCGAACCCTGGTACATCTTGAGTCCGATTCCGAAGTGCGTGTCGTGGTACAGATTCGCGCCGGTTGAAACCATCCAATCGACAAATCCGTTTTCGATCAGCGGAATCAGGCACGACATTCCAAGTCCCGCCGGCGTGAGCGCGCCGGTCACGCTCATCCCGACGAACACGTCTTCTTCGAGCATCTTCTCGGCGAATAGCCGGCATGCGTCGCGCAGCTTGCGCCCGTTGTAAGCGAGGAACGAGGTATCGATCAATTCGGCGGCGGTCATGCCTCCGCGCACGGGAACGGGATTGATCTCAGCGCCCGCAAGGCGCGACCGCGCGATCTTCTTCGCCATCAAGGTCTCCGTCCTGAGAGGATTTCGGCGACGGCGGCGCGCAGAGGTCTTCGCGCTCGCGTCCGATGGTGATTCTCAAGAGAGCCAGATCCTAGCCGTCACCGCGCCCGGATTCCATCGCCGCCGTTTGCCGTTCGCGATGCGGAACTCTAAGATTCGCTGCGGGGAATCTCTCGCGCTCGGGGAGCCGACGATGGCCGTAATTGCGTTCAGCCAGCAGATTGGCAGCAGAGGAATCGAACTCGGAAAACTCGTCGCGGAACGCCTTGGCTACCGCTTCCTCTCCGGAGAGGAAATCGTTGCCGAAGCCGCGCGGCGTTATAGCGTCAGCACCGATCAGTTGCTGGTCTTCGATTTACGCACTCCGCATTTCTGGGAACGCGGGAAAGCCGACAGCCATCGCTACCTCGCCTTCGTGCGCGCCGTGATGCTGCGCGAACTCTCTTCCGGCGGGATCGTGGTGGCGGGCCGCACTCTGGCGCATCAGACTCCTTCTGCAAGATGCGCGCTGCGAATACGTGTGACGGCGCCGTTCGCGGCCAGGGTCAAGCAGATTGCCGCGGACGATAAATTGGATCCTCACGCGGCCGAAAAATACGTTCGCGATTACGACCGCGAGCTGCGCGAGCGCAGCCATACTTTGTCGGGGGTCGATATCGAAGAGCCCACGCTCTATGACATGGTCGTCAACTCTGCGTCGCATCCGCTCGATTCGCTCGCAACGCTAATTGCTGGCGGTGCACGGATGCTCGAGGAGACCGCGGCGCCTGCTGCTCGCGATGCGTTGCGCGATTCTGCTCTTGCGGCGCAGGTGCATGCGGCGCTGCTCGCGCATCCGCAGGTGCGCGACGCGCAGATCGCCGTGCGATGCGCCGCAGGCGCGATCAGTCTGATCGGGCCCGGCCTGGTCGCGCCGTGGGACGCGATGATTATGGAGGTCGCGCGCCAGGTCGAGGGCGTCACCGCGGTCGAGATCGCGACCGAGGAAATGGCAATCCCACTGACCGAATAACGCGCATCCGCGAGCATCGACCAACGTCAAAATTGCAAACCGAGTACAAAATCAATCCGGCTCTTTCGAATTCGGAATTGCAAAGCCTGTTCTCCGATGCGTGGGGACAGAGTCGCGGCGGATCGCGCAACTTCACTTCTATTTTGAAGCGAAGCCTCGCGTATATCTGCGCGTATGCGGGCGAGGATCTGGTCGGCTTCGTCAACCTCGCCTGGGACGGCGACAAGCACGCGTTCCTGCTTGATCCGACGGTTCGAAAATCCGCGCGGCGCAACGGAATCGGAACGGCCCTGGTCCTCCGCGCCGCAAATGAAGCGCGCGCCCGCGGAGCACACTGGTTGCACGTCGACTTTGAGCCGCATCTGACGGACTTCTATCGAAAGTGCGGACTGCGCCATACCGAAGCGGGACTCATGAAATTGCGCTGAGTTTTCAAACTGACCCACCTCCATCCGCGCGTCTTCTGTTGCGGACAAATGCAGCGTGCTATCGTCGCGCGTCGATTCATCCATCCCACAATTCATCCATCACCACATCCAGCACCAAATGATGCGCGCGCTCATAATCTTCTTCGCCACCGGGGCGTACAGCGGCTACTCTCCGGTCGCGCCTGGCACTGCGGGCTCGGTCGTCGGCTTGATCGTGATGTGGTTCGGATTCGGGCCGCTGTGGGCATACTCGCCCGCGATGGCTCTGGGAGTCTTTGCGATCGCGTTCATCATCGGATGCTGGATCTCGGGACGCGCCGAAATAATCTTCGAGGAACACGACAGCCCCAAGATAGTCCTCGACGAGGTGTTGGGGATGGTCGCGACGATGTTCGCCAATCCGCTGAGCCCTCTCTGGATGCTCGCCGGGTTCGTAATTTTCCGGTTGTTCGACATTGTGAAACCGTTTCCCGCCGGTCTTATCGATCGAAAACTCGGCGGTGGGAGCGGCGTGATGCTCGACGATCTGGCGGCCGCGATCTATGCCAATATCGTCCTGCAGATTCTCTGGCGCGCGCTCTGACCGCGTTCAAAACGCCATGAGCGATGCTACCTACAAAGATCCTTCGCTGCCAATTGATAGCCGCATAGTCGCCCCGGAACTGGCTGATCTGGCTCGAGGGTTTGTGCGAATAGTAAATCGGCATCCGCCCCTGGTTGCGCGGAAGCGAAACCGGCAAACGTCCGGCGGGTTTCACACGGCCGGATAGTCCGATCTGAGTTTCAAGCCGCTGTTTCCGTTTGGCGATGGTCTCAGTCATTCGAAATTTTCTTACTCAAATGGCACGCGCGATTCGACCGAGGTTCCTTCGCACGGAAGTCTGCGAGCATCGATCGGGGTGGCCAACGACGGTCCCAGCGACGGCGATGAAGTCGTGCGGCTCTGCCTGCGCGACAAAGCGGGCAGCGTCACGCGACCGGTCAGGGAGCTCAAAGGATTCAAGCGCGTGCCAATTCGCTCCGGCGAGAAGCGCCGCCTCACATTCCTCGTCGATCTGAGCGAGGCCGCCTTTCATGGAAGCGATCTCCGTTTCGCCGTTGAACCCGGCGAGATGGAAGTCATGATCGGCGCGTCCTCGAGCGACATTCGCTTCCGCGCCGATTTCCGGATTATCGGCCAGCGCTGCCGTCTGACGATGCTTGAGGTCGTACCCGCCAAAGTGGAAGTTGGCTCGCACGGCTCGATGGATGCGCGGCGCAAGGCTTGACGCGCTGACGCTGTTCCACTTAAGCCTCTGGAGGCGAATCGGCGACGAAGCGCTCCGGCTATCCGAATTATGAACTCAGTAAGGTGCCTTTCTATGATCAAACGAGCTGTAATCCTTTCCACCGGCGACGAAATCACCAGCGGCAAGATTGTCGATACCAACGCCAACTATCTGTCCGACAAACTGGCGGAAATCGGTATTGATCTGGTCGCCGTTCTGACCGTCGGCGACGTTCCCGAACGCCTCGAATGGGCGTGGCGCACCGCGAGCGCGATGGCCGACGTGGTCATCTCGACCGGCGGAATCGGCCCGACCGTCGACGACCTCACGACGGAAACCGTTGCGCGTATCGCGGGCGTCAAGCTGATTCGCGATCAAGCGTCGGTCGATCAAATGACGAAGATGTTCGCGACGATCAATCGCGTGATGCCGTCGAACAATCTCAAGCAGGCCGACTTTCCCGAGGGCGCGGAGGTTATCCCAAATCCGCTCGGCACCGCGCCGGGCTTCCGCATGCCGATGTCCCTCGACGGACACCAGTCGCAATTGATTGTGATGCCCGGTGTGCCGCGCGAGATGAAGCCCATGATGGAAAACTGGGTCGTGCCGTGGCTGCAGAAAAATCGCGGTACCGACACGATCTTCGCGGTGCGCATCTTCCAGACCTTCGGAATGAGCGAATCAGCGCTCGACGAGGCTGTCGCCGGCCTCATCAAGCCGGGCGAGGCGAAGGTCGGCCTGCGCGCGAGCTTTCCGCAAATCTCGCTGCGCCTCACTGTCGAAGGAAAGCCCGAAGAGGCCGAACGTAAACTCGAAGAACTGGCCCTGCGCGTGCGCGGCAAGATCCCTCAATTTCTATTCGCGGAGGGCGACGCCTCGATGGAAGAAGTTGTCGGCCGCCTGCTCATCGAAAAAAAACTCAAGCTCGCGATCGCCGAGTCATGCACCGGCGGGTTGATCGGTCATCGCCTGACGAATATCGCGGGCAGCTCGGCCTATCTGATCGGCGACATGGTCACCTACTCGAACGAATCGAAGTCGGAGATCTTGGGCGTATCGGCCGATACGCTCGCGAAATTCGGCGCGGTAAGCGAGGAATGCGTGCGCGAGATGGCGGCCGGCGCGCGCAGGCGCCTGGGCGCGAACGTCGGTATCGCGACTTCGGGAATCGCCGGGCCTGACGGCGGCACCGCCGACAAGCCTGTCGGCACGGTTTGTATCGCGCTCGATTCCGACGGCGTGAAAGCCTCGCGCCGATACCAGATGCGCGGCACCCGCGATTGGATCAAGCTGTTGACCTCGCAAGTCGCGCTCGATTGGCTGCGTCGCTTCGCCCTCGGCATGGAAATCAGCGAATCGGCCCTCTTCCGCCGCTGAGCTTTCGGTCTGACCAAGAGGCCGCGAGGAGCTGAAAATGAAACATTCGGAAAAGCGAATCCTGACCACGCACGCAGGCAGTTTGCCGCGACCGGATGCGCTCTCGGAGATGCTCGGCAAAAAGAGCCGTCACGAATCGCTGGACGAGCGCGCGCTCGAGGAGTTGATCGCGGAATCGACCCGCCGCGTGATCTCCCGCCAACTCGAGGCCGGTATCGACGTCGGCAACAATGGCGAGCAGGGCCGTGAGAGCTTCTTCACCTATATCCAACATCGAATGTCGGGCTTCTCAGGACGCAGTGAGCGCCCGATCATGAGCGATCTCATTCACTATCCCGGCTTCATCGCGCTCAAGGCTCCCGATTTCGCGCGGATCAAGGTTGACTTGACGCACGCGCCGAAAGCGACCGGTGAGGTCCGGTATCTCGCGCCTGACGCGGTCAAAAAAGAATGCGAGGATTTCAAACGCGCGCTCGCCGGGAATCAAAAACGCTTCACTGACGCGTTCATAAATGCGCCGTCGCCGGGGATCGTCGCAGCGGCGATGCTCAACGAGCATTATTCCTCGATGGCCGATTACGTGAATGCGCTCGCGGACGCGCTCAGGACCGAATACGAAGCCATCATCAGCGCGGGATTCGTGCTCCAGCTCGATTGTCCTGATCTCGCGATGGAGCGCCACACGATGTTCGCGGGCAAACCCCTCGAAGAGTTCCTTGGCTTCATCGATCTGGTCGTCTCGGCGATCAATCGCTCAATCGCCGGACTTCCGCGCGAGCAAATCCGGATGCACGTGTGCTGGGGAAATTACGAGGGTCCCCACAACGACGACGTGCCGCTGGACGACATAGTCACAAACATTTACCGCGCCAAGGTCGGAGCGCTCATGATCTCGATGGCGAATCCGCGCCACGCGCACGAGTTTCACGCATTCGAGCGCCATCCGCTTCCTTCCGGCACCGACCTGATCGTCGGTGTGATCGACACGACCACCAACTACGTCGAGCATCCTGAAGTAGTCGCGCATCGAATCGAACTTGCGGCCAAAGCGGTCGGCGACGCCCGTCGCATCATGGCGGGCACCGACTGCGGATTCGCGACCTCGGCGGGCCTCGGCGAAGTAGCCGAAGAAGTCGTATGGGAAAAACTGCGCGCGCTCAGCACCGGCGCCGCCCTGGCCAGCAAGCGCCTGTTCGGCTGATTGTGACGGGAAGCGCGGCCCCGAAGTAATTGTCGGCCGCGCGGCCGCTCACCTGATGCGTGCGTAGCTGATCGTGTCAGTGCCCGTCCCTGCGATCGCGAGAGAACCCTTGTGCGGCGCACACATCACCGGACTCGGCGATGAGGAATCGGTGCATACCACCACGTTGGTGTCACCGCTGAAGCATGCGTCTTCGACGCTCGCCACGCCTTGCGCCAGCGCGATCCGTCCGGCGCATTCGAGCGTGAGGTCCGTGACACTCGAGTTGCCAAAGACCGTGTTCGCGGTCAGCGCGTGCACGTCGGTAGATCCGCCCTTGCCCGGGGGATGCAGCGGAGGCCCGCCAAACCTGCATCCCGCCGAGCCGAGTGCGATTATCGCAAGGGCAAGTACCGTGGTTTTCATCGCCGGTTCTCCCGCTCCTCGCCGATAAATCATGAATCGCTTATGACTCCGTATGCGCCGCGCGCGCGTTGCCGTTTGCGACGGTTGCCGCGTCGGCCGCCTGGGTGAAGATATCCAGCGGAGCCAGTGGCGGACGGCGTTTGCGCTTCAGCTCGGCCAGCTCGGCCGCGGCCTTGGATTGGGCGTTGCGGCGGCGAACCTCTTCGAGCTTGGCGTCGAGGCCCGAGTCGTTCATCTCGCGGCTCACACCCGCCTGGGCAAGCGTTCGCGCGATCGATTCGCGAACCTCCTCGAGCGCGCGAACATCGTCGTCGTACGAAAGGCTTTCGAGCGCCTCCTGGATTCGCACACGCGCCTGCGCGTTCTTCAGCCGCGCAACCATCCGCACCTTTTCGATCTTGAGCTGCTCAATCTCGCCCTTGAACGAGATGAGATTCTTCTTGGCGTCTTCGGCTTCCCGCGTCAGATCGCCCAGCTCTTCGCGCAGGCGGATACAATCGGCGTCGAGCTCGTGTTTGCGCTGGATCAAAATCAGCGCGCACTGATCTTCGTTCATGTCGGCCGCCTGCCCCGCTTCCTCATCGACCTCTTTTAGCTCGGCGCTCTTTGCGCGCAGCTCGCGTTCGAGCTTGTTGCGCATATAGATCACTCCCGCGGCAGCACTTTTGAGCTGATGATAGCGGCGGATGCGATCGGTTATCGCGGCCTCATACACCGCCTCGGGGTCCTTCGATTCGCGCACCCTGAGCCAGCGGCTCAACTTGCCGCCGATCAAACTGAACAGTCTCGATAGAAGCATGATTAATCTCCTCTTGGCCTCGCGATTGTCTCCCGCGCGCAGGCCGGATGCGTATTATTTCTTAAAGCCAGCGCCGGACGCGCCCTTTGTATTCTCGATACTGGTCGCCGAAACGTGCGAGCATCGTTTCCTCCTCGCGCGGGATCACGATCGTGTCGATTGCCGCGTAAAACACGGCTGGCCCAAGCAGCATCACGATCGAATCGAAAAACACCGCGCATCCCAGAAGAGCAACGGCCAGCCCCAGATACATCGGATTGCGCGTGAAGGTATAGGGCGCCACGGCGACAAAGGTGGTCGGCTCTCCATAAGGATTCTTGGTCGTATCGCGCGCCGCAAAAATTGCCGACGCGTAGCACGACAGCCCGACGCCGCCGGTGACCAGCAGCAGGCCGAGCACATCGTGCCATCCGGTGTCGCGGGTCTCGGGCAGAATGAAATGCAGCACCAAACCCGCGGCGAGAAGAATCGCCGCTAATATAGGCGGATGAATTTTCAAGTTGCGCACGCTGCCCGGTGATCCGGAAGCTGATCCGGAAGTTGATTCCGAATTCAAGTCGGAAGTTGATTGCGAAAACGCGTTCATGATTGCTTTCTCCCGCGCGACGACGCGCGCGTCAGTTGCCCTCTTCCTTCGCGCCGAGTCCGGCGTCCGCTGAGGTGACGCCAAGCTCGCGCATCTTTTGTTGAAAGCTCTGCCGGTACATTCCGGTTCGTTCGGCTGCGCGGGAAATATTTCCACCAGTCGCGCGCAGCGCATTCAAGATGAAATCCCGCTCCCAATCGCCGACGAACTTCTCTTTCGCCTCGCGAAAAGTCATGCTTGACGATTCGCCCTCAACCGATGCGGCTGCCTGCAAATGATTGCCCGAGCTGTTCGCGTTCGCACCCGGTGCCTCCGCGGTTTCAGGCTCCGACCCCGCGAACAATTCTTCCGCCGTAATCTCCTCGCCCGCCGCCAGGATCACCGCCTGATCGATTGCCGCCTTGAGCGAACGTGCGTTGCCGCGCCACGGATTGGCGATACACGCGCGCATCGCCTCGGGCGCGAGCCGTTTCTCGGGCTTGCCGTAGCGAACGCTCGCCTCGCGGATGAAATGCTGGACCATCAACGGAATGTCTTCGCGGCGCTCACGCAGCGGAGGCAGCCGCATCTCGACCACCTTGATGCGGTAGTACAAATCCTCGCGGAAGCGTCCCTGCGCGACCATCGCTTCGAGATCCTGATTGGTGGCGGCGATAATTCTTACATCGATGGAGAGCGGCTGATTGCCGCCGATCCGCTCGAACTGCTTCTCCTGCAGCACGCGGAGCAACTTGGCCTGCGTCTCGAGGCCCATGTCGCCGATTTCGTCCAGGAACAGCGTGCCGCCGTCGGCGGCTTCGAATTTGCCCTCGCGGCGCGCGACCGCGCCGGTGAACGCGCCCTTTTCATGGCCAAAGAGTTCGCTCTCGACCAGCTCACGCGAGAAGGCCGCGCAGTTGACGGCGATAAATGGGCCACGCGCGCGCGGGCTGCGAAAATGGATCGCGCGCGCCACCAGCTCCTTGCCGGTGCCCGAGTCCCCGCGCACCAGGACGGTCACGTCGGTCTGCGCGACCTTCTCGATCGTTTCGAACACACGCACCATCGCGCGCGAGCGCCCGATCATGTTCTCGAACGCCCCCGTCTCCAGGCGCACCTGTTCGAGGAGCTGGCTGTGCGCACGGCGCAGTAGCTGCGTCTCCATCACCTTGCGGACTTTCAGGCGCAGCTCGTCGTTGTCAAACGGCTTGGGCAGATAATCTTCGGCGCCCGCCTTCATCGCTTCGACGGCGATCCGCTGATTTCCGTATGCGGTGATCATCAACACGGCGCATTGCGGATCGAGCTCGCGAACCTTCTTGAGCAGATCGAGTCCGCTCATTCCCTTCATCGACAGGTCGGTGATAATGACGTGAAAGAGTCCCGCCTTAACGCGTTCGAGCGCGGCCTCGCCCGACTCCGCGGTCTCGACCTCATAGCCTTCCTTGGTGAAGAGGCCCTTGAGCGCGATTACGATTCCGCGCTCGTCGTCGACGACTAGCAGCCTACCTTTCATCGCTGACCTCGCGCGGAAGCATCACTGGCCATCGCGATCGGCTGGGTCGGGAGCGCAGCCGCCGCGCCATTCGAGCTGATCGGCACGGTCGCAGAGGCAGGCGCGGGTTTGGCAGGTTCGGTAGCCTGCGCCGCCGCTGCCGCAGTCGCAGCCGCGGCGTTTTCTTCGCGCAGCGCGTCGGCCAGCGGGATTGACAGTGCGAACTCGGTGCCCGTGCCGGAGTTGCTGGTGACTTCGATCGCGCCGCGATGCGCGTCGATTACCTTTTTCGCGACGCCCAAGCCCAGTCCGGTGCCGGTTTCTTTCGAGGTGTAGAAGGGGTTGAAGATCTTGCCGAGCTTGTCGGTCGGGATGCCGCAGCCGTTATCGTGAATCCGAACGGTCGCCATTCCGGTGCGTCCGCGCTGGATCGCGACTTCGATGCGGCGTTCGGCGGCGGCGCCCTCCGCGGCAACGCCGCTCATCGCATCGATCGCATTATCGATAATGTTCGAGAAGACCTGGCGCAGCTTGTCGGCGTCGGCACGGATCGTCGGACCGCTCAAATAGTTGCGCGAGACTGCGACCTGGTTGGCCTCGAGCTTCGCGCGCATTTGGGTGAGCGCGCCGTCGAGCACCGCGGCCAGATTGACGTTTTCGAATTTGTAGTCTTCTTCTTTCGCGTACTTCAGGAGATGCGACACGCTGCGCTCGACGCGAGCGAGCTCGTCGAGCGCAACCTTCGCGTACTCAACGTTTTCGTGCGAAGTCGGATCTTCGCCCATCTGCTGGACCAGGCTCTTGGCCGCCGCGATCGGATTTCGGATCTCGTGCGCGAAGGTCGCGGTCAACTCGTCGAGCGAGGCCTGCTTCTCGACGCTCAGCGCTTCCTTCTCCTTCGTGACTTCGCGCTGAACTTCGCGGGCAATCGCCGGCTCGAAAACCCGTTCGTGAATCCATCGCCATCCGAACACCGCGGAGAAGTGGCTCGCCAGGCCGAAGCCCCATCCTGCTGCCGGGAACAGCCACCACTGATATTCCGGCGACGTCAGCAGGTTGATGAAGAACAGAAAGCCCATCACGACGCCGTACCACATCAGGTGGACGTAAAAGCCGGCTTCGGCGGCGGCGCGACGGCGAGCACGATCATAGGCCTGGCGCTCGGCGTCGGTTTTGAATTGCGGCGGAGGCGGCTGATTCTTGGCCGGATCGATCGAGTCGGCCGAGACGCCATACTTACTCGTCTGATGATCGAACTTGCGGCGCATCCGTTCTTCGAATCGATGCGCTTTGGCTTCGAGCTTCTCAGAAATCTTCTGCTCGAAGTCGCGCGCGTAGCCTTCGGCCTGATTGGCGTGCTGTTTCCAGTAATCGCGGTGAGTGTATCTGCTATATTTTCCCACGTATTCCCACCAGGCGTCTCGGTAGTACAAGCGGCGCTGGCGCCGATGCTTGACGACCGCAAAGATAATTATCGCGATGATCAGAAGGCCAAACATTGTTGCGCCTCCGGAACTGAGGTTGGATTGCTATGACCTATCGAACTCGCACTTCGTAGGGCAATCGAGTTCATTTCAATTTGGGCCATGTCGATAGAGAGCAAGCCTGATGCCGTCGCAGCAACCGTGGAAGATCTTTGTATTTGCTCAACTTCTTTGATCTGCCGATGCCGCATGCAGCTACTTTGCTGCATCCGCGCGGCTGCATCAATGATCTTGCACCTGGCTGGCCGACGCACCCTTCAGAGTCAACTGCACATGGCCCACGCGCGACAAATCCTTTTCTTTACAAGGGTGTAAATCCCGGACGGATTTCGCTAACTTACGGCGACGGCTACGGAATCATCTTAATGCCCGCACGGCAAGTCGCGTAGTGGGCGCTAATTGCGGAGTCTCAAAGCGTGTTTGAAATAGTAGGGAGCCTGCTCGCACTCGCAATCGGAGCAGGCTTCATCGGCGCCTTGTCGGGCCTCGGTGGAGGAGTATTTATCGTTCCCGCACTGGTGATCGTCGCCCACATGCCGATGACCGTCGCGATCGGCGCGAGCCTGATTTCCGTGGTCGCGACCAGCGCGGGAGCCAGCGTCGCTTTCGTGCGCGACGGATGGACCAATCTGAAAGTTGCGATGGTCCTGGAATGCGCAACCGTCACCGGCGCGGTGTTTGGCGCATACCTCGCTGGAGTCATCCCGACTGTGGTCCTGGAGCTGCTCTTCGCGCTGATGATGCTTCAGTCGGCGTATTTCAGCGTGGCTAAAAAAGGTGACGATATCGTCGAACATGGCGACGCTCTGGCCACCAGGCTCGACCTGACCGGCGAGATTCCTGACGAGAGCGGCAAGACGATTCACTACGAGATCGTCCACGTGCCGGGCGGTGCCGCGCTGATGGTGGTGGCGGGCCTGATGTCGGGGCTGCTGGGAATCGGCTCGGGCGCGCTCAAAGTGATGGCGATGGACTACATCATGCACATCCCGCTCAAGATCTCGAGCGCGACCAGCAACTTTATGATCGGAGTCACCGCCGGCGCCGGCGCGCTGGTGTTTCTCGCACGTGGTGACGTGGCGACCGTCGTCGCGGCTCCGGTAGCATTAGGGGTTACCGCCGGGGCGCTGGTCGGCAGCAGGATTCTGCCGTATGCAAACGAGAAATGGCTCCGGCTCGGATTCGTGGTGATCCTGGTGCTGATCGCGATCGAAATGGGATGGCGCGCACTTTCGGGGATTTGAAAGATGTCGCAAGCTGCTAACGAAGATCGCATTCTGCGCGTATGGACACCGCTCTTGCTGCGGACGATCTTGATCGCCGCGACGGCCGTACTGCTCGCCGGGTTGGTCTTGATGGGGACGCAATCGCGCGGCCACTACGCGCATCGCTATCACGAAGTCCAGCAAGGGCAGGTGCATGGACGGGAAACATTCGTGCAACTGATCGAGGGATCGGCTCAGGGCGATCCGCATTCCGTAATGACGATCGGCCTGTTCATTCTCACGCTGGTGCCACTGGCGCGGGTCGCGTTCTGTTTTCTGCTCTTTATCAAGGAACGTGATTTCGCGTACGTTGGATTTACGGCTTACGTGCTGATCGGGCTCGTCGCGGGCATCGTGCTCGGCAAAATCGGATAGCAAGCCGATCGAATTGCGCTTCGGAGGAGATTCACATGGAAGTCAAAGGAAAAGCGGCGGTCATAACCGGCGCGGGATCTGGAATCGGACGCGCGGTATCGATTCGGCTCGCTCACGAGGGCGCGTCGATCATCGTCGCCGATATCGACGAGGCCGGCGGCGCCGAGACCGTAAAGCAAATCGAAACCGCGGGCGGCAAGGCGACCTTCGTGCGCGCCGACGTGACCAAAGAAACCGACGCGGCCCGGATGCTCAACCTGGCGGTTAGCAAGTACGGCCGCCTGGATATTCTGCACAACAACGCGGGAATCGGCGTCGGTGCGCCCGGCTTTCCGCTGGCCGAGCCCGCGCGGTGGCACCTGGTGATCGAGATCGATCTGCAGGCCGTCATCCTCGGCACCGGGCTGGCCTCCAGAATTATGGAAAAAAGCGGAGGTGGCGCGATTATCAATACCGCCTCAATGGCGGGACTGTATCCGCATCGTCAGGACGCGGTGTACGGCGCGGCGAAAGCGGGAGTGGTCAACTTCACTCATTCGCTCGCGTCGTGGGAACAGGAGAAAAGAATCCGCGTGAACTGCGTATGCCCCGGAATCGTGGACACTCCGATGGTCCGGCGCGGAATCGCGCAGGCGCAGCAGCATGGCGTGAAAACCTGGATGCCCTCGAAGATAATTCAGCCCGAGGAAATCGCCGATGCGGTCTTCTCGCTGGTGCGCGACGACTCGCTCTACGGATGCTCGCTCGAAGTGCGTCCTTCCGGCAGACAAATCGTGGATCCGCGTCCCGCCCCGGGACTGCGCTCGAAGGTGAAATGATGAATCGACGACTTCAACTGATCAACCTGGCACTCGGTACGCTCGTGATTGCGGCCTCGGTGGGAATTGTGTTCGCAGGCGCGGCGCGCGCTGCCGATGCCAGCGAGATTCGCGCCCACTTCGTCGGATGCCCGAATACCAAAGGGCTGGTGAAATGCGCGATCTACAATTCCGCCGACGGCTTTCCGACCAATCGCAGCAAGATCACTCAGAGCGCCGCGGGTCCCATAAGCGGCGATCGCGCAGTGTGCACCTTCAAGGGGCTCCCGCCGGGAACCTATGCCATTGCGGCGTTTCAGGATGAAGACGGCACCGGCGAGATGCGCAAGAACATGATCGGCATTCCGCAGGAAGTTTACGGATTCTCCAATGACGCCCGCGCAACCCTCAGCGCTCCGTCGTTCGACGCCGCAGCCTTCAAGTACCCCGGCGGCACAATGGACCTGACCATCCACGCAAAGTAGCGCCTTGACAGGATGCTAGCCGCGCCCCGCGCGGTAAAAGCGGACCATGATCAGCCCGGACGCTTTCCGCCGCCCGTCCTTACTTCGGCGATTTACAACCGCCGCGCTAGCTTGACTCTGGTCTGCCCTATTACGAATCAAAGCGATATCTATTCGAGGTCGTACTTAACGCCGGATGGCGGCTCTCGGGCGTGGTCTTGGCGGACCATCTGAAAAGCGCGGATTGGTTGGCGCGTCGAACAACCTTTACGGCAAAGGTTCCGCGCGCCGTGCTCGCTGTGGTCGCCGCAAGCTCCGCCCTCTGCTCGGCGTATAGCGCCGCCACGATCTGGCCTTTCGCAATGACCTCAAGTAAGAAACAGCCTGAAATGTGAGGGAGCGGCCATGGCTGTACCCCGGAACTCGAGGTCGCAACTATAGTTCACGATCGCATCGAGAATTGAAGACGCGCATGATGCCGCAAGTAGATCGTAGAACCCGTAGTAACCTGTGGAGCCGATGATGAAACTCATTCCGGATTCCTTTCCAATATTTCACAAACGCGTACGCGAGATAGCCATGGGCCCTGATGCCAAATCAGCCGCTGACAGAATCCTGCACCGGCTTGCTCCGTCGGTTCACCAGTTGGCTCGGTTGGCAGAAGACACGCCGGAATTCGAGCAGCTTGTGACGGAGCTGTTCGGAGTTACGCAAGCAGAAAGCCTGGAGTCCGAAACCCTCGCCGATCTAATAAGACGGTCGGGATATTATCACTCGGTGCTGGCCGGCGAATCCCCAGAACTCTATTGGCAAAAGATCGTTGATCGACTCCCCTTCCGTGAGCGAGAGGTTAGGCGCTTAAGGCTTCTGGAAGGATGCCGATTTCCCAGGGACCGTTTCTCGATCGCAGGACACACCGTAGTACGGATGCCCGGGCATGAACTGGGAGCCCTGGGGCCAGAACCAAGAGCGGCTCGGGAATTCTACCCGGAGGAATTTCTGGCCCAACCCTGGCTCACCAAGCGATGGTTCCTTGAAAAAGCCAGTCTTGAATCTACAGGTTACGTCTCTGATGGAGAATCCTCACTGGATCTTTCGAACTTCAAAACTGTAGCAGCGCCTAAAGAAATCGCAGCGGGCGTGCCTGCTTCGCCAAAGGCTCCTAAGCGAGACAGGGACTACGAGGAATTGCCGGATTGCGAGGAATTGCCCGTGGAATTGCCGGATTACGTCGCGCCGGTTTTGATCCTATCGCTCTACGATGCGAGTTTCTTTGAAATTCCGTTGAGCTTGGTGTGCGAGCCTGGATGGCGAGTACTGCAGTCGAAGTTGAATTTTGCACCGTTCGAGACAAACTCTATCGCATCGCGAGCCGCGGATTACGAGGTTCGGCCGGATGCGTGGGCGAGCTTCGAAAGCTTCGTTCGAACTTGTGAAAACGGTTTGAAGTATATCCGGCTTTTTTGGTCGCGCCGGTTCGTCACCGCAGCACGTCACTACCTTCGGGCAACTTTTGCCAAAGAGGATATCTGGTATCACTGGGACACCTCTTGGCTGTCGGTAGACTATCCCGAGGTCTCTGGGCGCGCCGAGCCGGACAAGGTCGCAGAAGACGTTCTTCTTCATTATGTGTTCGCTTTGGAGGCTCTGTTCACTGAGTACAGCCAGGATAAAAACCGTAAGGATACAACAAGCAAGAGAAAGAGACTGGCTACATGCTCAAGTCAATTGATCGCGATCAGCTCCGAGGAAAGCGAAGCCGTCAAGGACTTAATTTCAAAATCTTGGGATGCACGTTCTGAATTGGTACACGGGCAGTCCTCAGGTCTTAATCGACGCGATCTCCTGAACCTCCGCAGAGTAGTCCAACGGACACTGACAGTTATCCTTTTCTTAGCCGCAGACTTTTGGGAAGCTGCGGGTGACCCAGAATGGGAAAATCTGGTCGATGCCATCTTGGCAAAGGCCGCTGCCATCTCGGCAAAACGTGGCTTGCCGCCCAAGGAAGATTCTGGCACTCCCAACAAGCAGCGTCAGCCCAGTCCAAGATCACACTTCTCCGTGCCCGGCGAAGGGATCGCAAAGGTTATGTTCAACCTGTGGAATTTTGGCACGTTACATCCGGACGTGCTCAAAGCCCGCACAGCCGCCCTCAAGCTCTTGGCCAACGGTGAACCGATTAGGCGCTGAACCCTGGCGTAGAGTTGTGCCCCCTCTTCAAGCTCGCACGACATGAGTGCAAGAGTGCATATAGGCCCCCCGGTGTAGGTAATCCAGTGAGCGTGCCGTCCGCACATGGCTGGTGCGGATCTTTGCGCAACCGGCCGAAGCTCGTCTGTATCTAAATCATGCGAGACTCAGTAGTAGGACGATCAGAAGCAGACCGACAATTCCGAGCATTAATAACCCCACGACGAGAGTCTCGCTCGGATTGCGCTGAAGCGCGATCAACAGCGACATGCCTGGCCGGTCAGCCGCGAGAGCGGCGACCTGCGCGGTTTCAGACATGAATCTGGCATCTGCCGACACGAGGCGCTCTCCGCATCGGGTACAGTAGTTTCGGTAGTCCTCGTTTTGCGCGTGGCACCGAGAACAGACCTTTGTCAGGTCTCTATCAGGTATGAACGGATCGTAGGCTTGAGCCTCTGGCGGGCTCGATTGGCTCAGAAGTTCACCGCAGCGCTTGCAGAAGTACGCGTATCGCGGTGAAAGGGGTTGCGGACCGCACCGGTTCAGTGTGCCGCAGTGGTTACACCTGGTGATTCTATGATCCATACAGCCGCTTCGATTTTCCCATCATGCGCCACTTTCTGACCCACAGAAAAGCGACGAATTCCGGGTAATCCGCGGATTTCTCGACCCGTCTCTTACCGCGCGGCGGCGGCCGACTGCGCCTGGAAGATCTTTGCGCTCGACGACAGCTTCGGCATCACGTGCTTGCCGATCAGATCGATCGTCTGCATGACTTTTTCGTGGGGAACCGAGCCGACTTGCACCAGCATCAGGAGCAGATCGATTCCCGCCGATTCGTAAACCTTTGCGACGCGCAGGCAATCTTCCGGATCGCCGACCATCACCGCGCCCTTCTCGATCCGCTTGTCCAGGTCCGCGAGCGACAGCCTGTAATCCGCCGACGCTACCGCCAGTTCCGCCATCTTCTTGTAATACTCGTAGCCCTTCACCTCTTGTTTGGCGAAAGGAGTAAACAGCTCGGCGCCCTTGCGAGTGGTGAAATCGATCGCTTCCTTGGCGATCACCTTGGCTTCCTCGCGTGTGGGCGCGCAGACGCAAATCGTGGCCGCTGCCGTGCGATCGTTGACGAACGAACCCACCGGCTCGCAGTTCGCGATCGCCTTCTTGTAGATTTTGATCAGTCCGTCGATCACGCCCGGCTCGGAAATTCCAAATCCGAGCGCGCCGATCCCCTTGCTGCCCGCCACCTCCCAGGTCGACGGCTGGGTTGACGCGAGCCACATCGGCGGATGCGGCTTCTGGATCGGCTTGGGAATTATCTCGCGCGGCGGCATCTTGAAGTACTTGCCCTCGAAGCCTTCATAGACTTCCTGCGTCCACATTTTAGGAAGCTGCGAGACCGCTTCTTCCCACATCGGACGCGAATCTTCCGGATTGATGTTGAAGCCGCCCAGCTCCTGCTCCGTGATCGAGCGGCCGGTGCCGCACTCGACGCGGCCGTTGGACATGATATCCAGCACCGCGATTCGCTCTGCGACGCGCACCGGATGATTGAACGGAATCGGCAGCAGGCACACGCCGTGGCCGAGCCGGATGTGATTGGTCACCTGGCTGAGCGCGCCGTACCAGACCTCAGGCGCCGACGAGTACGACCATTCGGCGAGAAAGTGATGCTCGACGGTCCAAACCGAATGATAACCGAGGACATCGGCGAGGCGCACCTGCTCGGTCGCCTGATGGTAGATGTCGTACATGAAGCCTTCGTAGTGCGGACGGCTCTTCTGAATCTCGTACTGCAGGGCGAACTCCATCGGCCTTTCTCCTTCGAGGTCTGAATCGGCGCCGGCCTCGGGGTCAGGCCGCACTCCATTCTTTAAGGAACTCGCGCGCCTGGCGCTTGAGTGATCTGTGAAACTCGAACCTGGTTCCATGCAGGTACCAGAGCAGCGCCAGCCCAAGCGACGAGGTCCATACTTGCGTCGCGGCCCATTGGGCATCGAGCGCGGGCTTGAACACGCCGAGGTTTTTACCGCGCTCGACGACCCGGCGCAGATGCGCGAGCTGATCGTCATTCGCCTTGCGCATCGCACGCAGCACCCGCGGTCCGATTTTGTGCGACTCGAGCGTGATGATCAGCAGCAGGCGCGAGACCCACGGATTTTTTTGATTCAACTCGGCGCTGGTCTCGAAGATCGAAAGAAATTCGACGCGAAACTCCGCGGCGGTCGTGGACGGCTTGCGCGCGAACGCCTTGTTCCATTCGCCAAGCACCTTGTCCACCACCGCAAGAAAGAATTCCTCCTTGTCGGTGAAGTGCCAATAGAGCGCGCCCTTGGTTACGCCCGCAGCGCGAGCGATCCGCGCCAGCGAGGTTCCGCGATATCCGTACGACGCGAACAAATCCATCGCGGCTTCGACCAGCACCTGATCCAGGGTGCCGCGCTTGTGCACAGGAGATGGGGTGGCGGTAGTTGCCGAACGTCTGGCCGGAGTGATCATTGAACGAGCGGTATGGTGAGTCAGAACCGCCCTCCGCGTCAAGCGCCGGAAGTCATGCTCTGGCGCGCCTGCCGCTTGGGTAAGAATCGCAGCCGCGCCCGAGCGCGATCATGAGTGACCGGAAATGTTGGAAACGAAGGGTCAGTTCCGGGTCGAAGATCCTGAACCCGGGTCGCCGCCCTTCATGTTGCGCTCCATGCACCAGCGATCAATAACCTCGGCGTTGAAGCGCCAGTCGGTTCCGATCCTGAAGCCGGGCAGTTCGCCCCGGCGCAAGAGCTTATAGATCGTCGAGGGATGCACGCGAAGGTATTCCGATAGCTCCTTCACCGTCATCACTCGGGGCAAGCTATATTTCGATTCAATAGCCATATTCTCTCCACCCGCGGCTGGTTCGACCGGCCGGCCTCTCGAGAGGTACAGGGGCTCTTTTTTCCGCCTCACCAATTCGAACCATCTGCTCCCTTACGCCCACCAAAATCCCTCTTGAAACTCGCAGAATCGAGGAGGGTGGTCAAGAGGGGTCTAGCAAGAAAAATTCTAAAATAGATGGTGTATCGAACGGTGATGGACGTCAATGAACGCCTTGACAGGTTTTACTCTCAAAACTCACGGATCTGTGCGGCAGCTCAATCGGCGAACTATATTAGAACTATGTGCCGTAACCGATTCAAACAATCTGCCGCGGCAGCTTTCTGCCTGCTTTTGATTGTCGTCGCGGCGCCGGCGCGCGCTGCCGATTCGAACGCTTTCGCGATAAGCAGCGTCGCGTTCGCTCCTGGAGCGGCGATTGCGGCGCGATTCTCCTGCGACGGAGCAAACGGATCGCCACCGCTCACATGGTCGAATATTCCCGAAAGAACCAAATCCTTCGCTCTGATCGTCTCGGACCCCGACGCGCCATCGGGAACTTTTTTCCACTGGGTGATTTTCAATCTCCCCGGCGCGGCCAGAGGCCTGCCCGCCGGTATCGCCAAAACCGGATCGCTGGCGCAAGGCGGCGACCAGGGCATCAACAGTTTCCACCAAATTGGATATAACGGACCATGTCCGCCCCGAGGTTCGATGCATCATTACCACTTCAAGCTGTATGCGCTTGATTCGATGCTCGAGTTGAAACCCGGCGCGACTGTGGATGCGGTCGGGTCGGCTGCGTCGGGTCATGTGCTCGCGACCGCCGAACTGGTAGGAATCTTCGGGCACTGAAACGCACGCGCCGCGTCTGGGCGGCTGGTGACTACACGATGAGTAAGACCTACAAGGTTGTTGCCGCGCTTATAATTATCGTCCTCGTGGGATACGGCGGATGGCATTTCTACCAGGCGCGGCGAATTCGCAAAGCCGGAATCCTGAGTGAAAAGATTGTCCACGACGGCGATCTCTGGACCGCCGATTATACCGCGCGAATCCCGGCGCCGGAGCCTGCGGTTTACGACGCGCTGCGTAATATCGAAAAAAGCAAAGGGCCGGGCGTGGAAGATATCAAGGTCATCTCGCAGAGTGGGAACAGCAAAACCGTCGAGATGGATTTGAGCGGATTCGGCGGCCAGACCGTAGCGATGCAGCTTGCTTTCGAATATGACTCCGCCAACCGGCGCGTTTCTTATCATACGGTCAACAATCCGATGCTCGATAGCCAGGCCATCTATCAACTCGAAGCCGACGGCGGATCCGCGACGCTCATGACCTACCACGCGACGACCAAGATGCGGCAATCGCTGCCGGTGCCGGACAGCGTCGTAAAGTCGGTGATTCGTAATATCTTCATCGCGCAGCTCGAAGGGCTTAAAAACTCGCTCCATATCACGACCCCCGATCAGCCCGACGACAGCGAAGAGGAGCCGTAGCATCGCGCCTCCGATCGCGCGGCGCGATGCCGGATTTTGCGATGGACGAAATCGAGCGGCATCTCCGCGCCGGAATCGAGCGCTTCAACAAGGCTGAGTTCTTCGAAGCGCACGAGGAAATGGAAGACGCAATGAATCTGCTCGAAGACGACACGCGTGACTGGGATTTTTTTCGCGGGCTGCTCCGCGCCGCCGTGGCCAATCACAAGCTCGCGCAGGGCGAAGCGGCTAGCGCGATCATCCATCTGCGCGCCGCGACGGGCCTGCTCGCGTCCTACCCCGATCGTCATCGCGGACTACGCTTGCGCGAATTGCGCAGCGCGCTGAGCGCCCAGCTCGCGCGGACCGAATCGGGCGCCACTGCCTGCGCAGCGCCGCGAATCGAGCGGGTCGAAACAGGAGCCGGCGCCTGAATGGCAAAACTCGCCGCACAGTTCGAGACCTCGGCATTCGCGCTCGATAAATGTCCGCGATGGAACCGCGTCGAGGTCGCGATCGCGGGCCGCTCGAACGTCGGCAAGAGCTCGCTTCTGAACGCGCTTGCGGGAGTGAAGGGTCTGGCGAGGACCAGCGGCACTCCGGGCAGAACTCAATCGCTGAATTTTTTCGTCGCGGGCGCGGATCTGGCGCTGGTCGATCTGCCGGGCTACGGATACGCGAAGGTGCCCGGCAAAATCGCTCGGGATATCGCCGCGATGATGGCCGACTATCTTTCGGAGCGCGAAAATCTCGCGGCTCTCATCGTACTGGTAGATTCGCGGCGCGGCCCCGAAACCGAGGAGGCGAACATCGCCGCGATAGTTCGTGCGCGCGGAGTCGAGGTGATCTTCGTCGCGACCAAGTGCGACAAGCTCAAACGCTCCGAACGTGGTGCCGCGCTCGCGCGCTTTCGGCCGCTCGAAGCGCAGCCGATTGTGTGCTCGGCGGCGAGCAACGAAGGAATCGATGAGTTGCGCCGGCGCATCGTGCGCATCGCGCAAACTGCCCGTCGCCCAGCTCCGGGTTTCGCGCCCTACGCAACTCATTCGCGATAATCGCAGATGCATCCTGAGGCCAGCGTTGTAATCCCGACTTATAATCGCCGTGCGATGGTTCGCGAGGCCGCGCTTTCGGTGCTCGCGCAGCGCGAGGCGCACTTCGAGCTGATTGTGATCGACGACGGCTCGACCGACGGCAGCGACAAAGACCTGGCGCGGCTTCAGATCGAATGCGGCGGCAAACACAGTGGACCTATGCGCGTCGAGCGTATCGAGAATCGTGGAGTCGCGGCGGCGCGCAATCGCGGTGTTGCGCTCGCACGCGCGCCGCTCATCGCATTCCTTGATTCCGACGATCTGTGGATGCCGTCAAAGCTCGCGCGGCAACTCGATTTCATGCGCACGCATCCGGAATGCGAGATCTCCCAATGCCAGGAAAGCTGGATTCGCGATGGACGCCGCGTGAATCCCGGGCAGCGGCATCTCAAGCGCGGCGGCGACCTGTTCCTCGATTCGCTGCGCACCTGCATCGTCAGCGTGTCGGCGGTAATCCTGCGCACCGATCTGTTTCAAGCGTATGGCGGCTTCGACGAAGCGATGCGCGCATGCGAGGACTACGACCTCTGGCTCCGCATCCTCGTCACCCGCGAGATTGGCCTGCTCGACGAGGTTCTGCTCCAGCGCCGCGCGGGTCATCCGGATCAGCTTTCGGCCACGGTCCCGGCGCTCGATCGATTTCGCATTCTGTCGTTGATCAAGTTGCTCGCGAATTCTCACCTGGGCGCCGCGCGCCGCCAGGCCGCTGCGCAAGCGCTCGCCGAGAAGTGCGGAATCTACGCCAAGGGTTTGCGTCGCCGGGGGCGCGAGAGCGCCGCGCTACAAATTGAGCGCATCGCCGAGTATGCACTTGACGATTGGCGCGCGGCTCCGAGCGATTCGATCGCGATCGCGGCCGCCGCGGTCCGCCGCATCGGAGCCCAGCATTCCGATTCGCAATCGCCGTTTCCGCACGATGAGGAAATAGCTTGACCCATCGCGGAGTAGCGCCCAGTCCCGACGACGCGGTTCGCGCGCTCGCTTCGGCGCGCCGTCTGCCGGACTCGCACCTCTCGCGATGGCTCCAAATGGACGCGCGATCGCGCGCCGCGCTGCTCGAATTCGCGCAATCGCTGCGCCTGCGAACCGGACAGATCGTCGTCGCGCTCGATCTGCTCGGAGAGATCGCGGTTCGCGAGCGCCGGCACCTAGCAGATATTCTGGCCGCGCCCGAACTCGCGCGAATTGCAGCGCGCGCCGGGTCCGCGCCCCAGAGAGCGAGGGCATTTATCGAGGCGTTGCGCGCAATGCGTTTCCCGCGTCTGGGCGCAACCGCGGCCCGCCTGGAAAATGCCATCGGCGAGCTTCGCCTGCCACGCGGAATTTCCATAGTCTTGCCCAAGGAACTGGGCTCTGATGTGCTGACGATCAAGCTCGAGCTATCGCACGCAGGCGATCTCGATCGCGCGGCCGGCATTCTTGTGGAGCACCGCGCGGCGATCGCGCGGATTTTCGAGCTGCTCGGCGGAAACGATGGAATTTGATCTCGACGCGGTGTTTATCGAACAAGGCGAACGCGAGTCGCCTTTGGCGCGGCGCGTGGCCGCCGCGATGCCGCCATGCGTGCCCGTCGAGTTCGTGACCGACGGCCGAGAGGTTGCGCGCGCGCGGATTGGCGGCGATCCATTCGCCGCGGGTAAACGCCGGATGGTGCTGATGCGCCGGCGCACGCCGTTCCTGATGAGCTGTCCCGCGGGCTCCGCGCGTTTCGCCTGCTGCGGATACCTGGTGATGGTACTGGCCTCGAACTGCCCGATGGATTGCAGCTACTGCTTCCTGCAGGAATTTGTCGCCGACAATCCCGGCTTCCAGATTTATTCCAACTACACCGACTCGTTCGAAGAGGTCGAGCGGATGCTTCATTCGGCGCCCGAGCGCCATTTCCGGATCGGCACTGGCGAGCTTGCCGACTCGCTCGCGTTCGACACGCTCACCGGCCTTACGCCGGACCTGGTCGAGTTCTTCGCCGCGCGCGAGATGCTGACGCTCGAGCTCAAGACCAAGACCGACGAAATCGAAAACCTGCTCGCACTGGATCCGCGCGGGCGCGTGCTCGTCTCATGGACGCTGTCGCCGGAAAAGGTGTGGCGGACCTCAGAGCATCGAACCGCCTCTCCGGCGGCGCGAATCGCGGCGGCGCGCCGGGTCCTCGGCGCGGGCTACCGTATCGCGTTTCATTTCGATCCGATAGTCGCCTACGATGGCGCTGAGCGCGATTACTCCGATTTGATCGACAACGTCCTGGATTTAATCCCGGCGGCGGAAATCGGATTTTTCAGCCTGGGTGGATTGCGGATGACGCCCGCGTTGCGCAGCGCCGCGCGCCGGCGATTTCCCGATGATCCGATGCTGCTCGGCGAAGATGTGCTCGCAAGCGACGGCCGGTTGCGCGCGTTCACGCCGCTGCGCCTGCGGCTCTATCGCATTCTTGCCGAACGCTTCGAACGCGCAGGCTCGAAAATCCCCGGTTATTTGTGCATGGAGTCGGCAAGTGTTCACGAGCGCGTATTTGGCGCCGCGCCTGCCAACCCGGCTACAATCGGCGAGCGCCTGGCGCTTTCACAGGATCCCCGGTGATGCCCGCAAAGTCTCGCGTCAAACGCGCTTTTAGATCACACGCATCGTCCAACGGCCGCGGCGCATCCGGCGCTGCTGATCGTGCGATCGGAGTTTTCGATTCAGGAATCGGCGGCCTGACTGTTCTGCGCGCACTGGTGAACGCGATGCCGTCAGAGGAATTTATCTACCTTGGCGATACTGCGCGGCTGCCCTACGGCACAAAATCGAATGAAGTGATCATGCGCTATTCGAGTGAGAACAGCGAGTTTCTGCTGGCCAAGGGGATCAAGCTGCTGGTGATCGCGTGCAACACCTCAAGCGCGGTCGCGCTCGAGCATATTGCCGGGGCCACGATGGTGCCGGTCGTCGGCGTGATCGAGCCGGGCGCCCGCGCGGCGGTCCGCGCCTCGCGCTCAGGCCGGATCGGCGTTATCGGCACCGAGGCGACGATCGCGTCAGGCGCGTACACGCGCACGATTCAGCGGCTTCGCCCCAACGCTGAAATTTATACGCGCGCCTGTCCTCTGCTGGTGCCGTTGGCGGAAGAAGGATGGATCGATAACGAGATCGCCGAGCGCACCGTCGCCTACTATCTCGAGAGCCTCAAGCAGAGCGGGATCGACACCCTCCTGCTGGGATGCACTCACTATCCGCTCCTGCTCCGGATGTTCGAGCGGGTGCTTGGGCGCCGGGTGCGCGTGGTCGATTCCGCCTCGGCCACCGCCGGCGCGGTTCGCGCGCAGCTAGCGGCGCTGGATCTCGCGCGCGGACGCGGCGCGGGCCGGCAAAGCTTTTTCGTAACCGAAGCGCCGGATCGATTCATCCGCGTGGGGCGCAACTTTTTCGGTCCCGGAGTCGACTCTGCCGTCCGAATCGAGCGCTGAGCGGCTCTGAAAAGATATTTTCTCCGCCGCCCCGGAACATCTCCCCCGAGACGCCCGAATCAGAGTAGACTAGGACGGATATCAACCCAACGGAGATTCTATCCGCGCGATCGTACACCGCGACGGATTCCCGGACACATCAACACATTCAAGATGGCATCAGCGCTTACCGGAATTGGGCGGAAGTTCTTCGGCTCGAAGAGCGACCGCGAAGTCAAGCGGCTTAGACCCGACGTCGAGGCGATCAATCGCCTCGAGCCCGAGATTAAAGAGAAGAGCCAGGACGAATTGCGCGCGCGAATTGCCGAGCTCAAGGCCGAGATCAGCGCGATCGAGGAAACCGGCGAACGCGAGGACAAGCTCAACGACGTCCTGCCCGAGGTCTTCGCGATGGTGCGCGAAGCCGCCCGCCGCGTGCTCGGCCAACGCCATTTCGACGTACAGTTGGTCGGCGGGATGGTCCTGCATTCGGGGCGAATCTCCGAGATGAAGACCGGCGAGGGCAAGACGCTGGTCGCCACTCTGCCTGCCGTGCTCAACGCGCTCAGCGGACGCGGCGTGCACGTCGTAACGGTCAACGACTACCTGGCCCGGCGCGACTCCGAATGGATGGGCCGCGTGTTTGGCTACCTGGGCCTGACCGTCGGCGTGATCGTGCACGGCGTCACCGACCAGGAACGCAAACTCGCCTACCTGGCCGACATCACATACGGCCAGAACAACGAGTTCGGCTTCGACTACCTGCGCGACAACATGAAGTTCAACCTCGAGGAGTACGTTCAGCGCGCGCATAACTTCGCGATCGTGGACGAGGTTGATTCTATCCTGATCGACGAGGCGCGAACTCCGCTGATCATCTCGGGCGCCTCTGAAGAGTCCACCGATACCTACTACATCGTCGATCGCGTGATCCCGCGCCTCAAGGCCGAGGAAGATTACACAATCGATGAAAAGATGCGCACCGTCTCGCTGACCGAGGAAGGCGTCACCCGCGTCGAGAAGTTGCTCGGGGTGGAAAATCTCTACGACCCGCGCAACATCCTGATGCTGCATCACTGCAATCAGGCCTTGCGCGCGCACACCCTGTTCAAACGCGACGTCGATTACGTGGTGAAAGACGGCGAGGTGGTAATCGTCGATGAGTTCACCGGGCGCCTGATGCCGGGCCGGCGATGGAGCGACGGGCTGCATCAGGCGGTCGAGGCCAAGGAAAACGTAAAGATCGAATCCGAGAATCAGACCCTGGCGACGATCACATTCCAGAACTACTTCCGCATGTACAAAAAGCTCTCGGGGATGACCGGAACCGCCGATACCGAGTCGGTCGAGTTCGGCGAAATCTACGGACTCGAGGTCGTGGTCGTCCCGACCAACATGCCGATGATCCGCAAGGACAATCACGACGTCGTTTACAAGACCGAAGACGAGAAATTCGACGCGGTGATCGAAGAACTCAAAGAGCTCAACGAACGCGGACAGCCGGTTCTGGTCGGCACCGTCTCGATCGAGAAATCGGAGCGCGTCGCCGAGAAGCTCAAAAAGACCGCGGTCAAGCATTTCGTACTCAACGCCAAGAATCACGAACGCGAGGCCGAAATTGTCGCGCAGGCGGGCCGCTACGGCGCCGTGACGATTTCCACCAACATGGCGGGCCGCGGCACCGACATCGTGCTGGGCGGAAATCCCGAGTTCATGGCCGCCGATGAAACCGGCACGCGCGATCCGAACGACCCAAAATTTGTGGAGGCGCTCGCGAAATACAAGGAGCAATGCTCCGCCGAGCGCGAAAAAGTTCTCGCCGCCGGCGGCCTGCATATTCTCGGCACCGAGCGCCACGAATCCCGCCGCATCGACAATCAGTTGCGCGGACGTTCCGGCCGCCAGGGCGACCCCGGCTCCTCGCGCTTTTACATGTCGCTCGAAGACGATCTGCTGCGCATCTTCGGCGCCGATCGCCTGAAAGGATTGATGACCCGCATCGGCATGGACGACGGCGTCCCGATCGAGCATCGATGGATCAGCCGCGCGATCGCCAACGCGCAGGAAAAAGTCGAAGGCCACAACTTCGACATCCGCAAGCATCTGCTCGAATACGACGACGTGATGAACAAGCAGCGCGAAGTGATCTACGGACGCCGCAAAGAGCTGCTTTCCGGCGCGCCGCTCAAAGACGATATCCTGGACATGTCCGACCAGCTCACCGAGGAGATCGCCGCCGCCCACGCCGATACCGACAACGACCCCAAGGACTGGAACTGGAAAGCGATCGACGACGCGTTTTTCCAGCAGTTCAAATTCCGTCCCGGCTTCACCCACGAGTCCGGGCCCGAGGGCAATACCATCGATTCGGCCGATGATCTGATCGAAGTCGCGCAGGAGCGCGTCCACGCATTGTACGAAACGCGCGAAGCCGAGTTCACCACGCCGGTGATGCGGCAAATCGAAAAGATCGTGATGCTCCAGACGCTCGATTCGCTGTGGAAGGACCATCTGCTTGCGATGGACCATCTAAAGGAGGCCATCGGCCTGCGCGGCTACGCCCAACTCAATCCGCTGGTCGAATATCAGAAGGAAGGCTTCTCGATGTTCGAGGCGCTGATGTCCGTGATGCAAAAGGATGTCATCGAGAAATGCTTTTCCGTCCAGGTGCGCAAGGAGCAGGACGTCGAGCAGATTCAGCAGCAAGCCAAGCCGCAGCGGGTCGTGATGAGCCACGGCGGTGAGACCGAGTCCCAACCCGCGCAACCGGCCAAACGCGAAGCCGACAAAGTCGGCCGCAACGATCCCTGCCCCTGCGGCTCGGGCAAAAAGTACAAACGCTGCCACGGCAAGTGACCGCTCGGCGTGCCCGAGCGGTCATCCTCGAAGGCGAAGGAACTCTGAGCAGCGGCGGCCCTTTCAAACAATCCACAGATTTCACAGATTGAGAGCCTCAGTAGCGGCGGGCGGCCCGCCAGCCCATGATGCTCGCCGCACTGCGCCCACCGAGCGGACGAGCCGTCCGCCCCTACTGAAGAGGTTTAGCCTCCAATTCATTTTCTCGGCGAGTACGCGCGCGTATAG